>NZ_WWSA01000007.1:0-92009 GCF_009875615.1 Dorea sp. BIOML-A1 | reverse complement strand
GTTTCTTATGGTATGGAACCTGAACAAGAAGCCTTATCTATTGTTTCCTTCAAGGACTGAGAGGCCGCTTCCCCGTTCATAAATTAAATCCCAATATCCTTATACCCTTCCAGCTTTGAGGTACAATGTGGACATCTGGTTGCCGTAATTGCAATCTCACTCTTGCAAAACGGGCATTCTTTTGTTGTCTTTTCTTCGACTTCTTCCTCTGTGTGTTTCAGTTTTTCTGCAAATCCGTTCATAACTTTCATCATAATGAATACAATCAAAGCCATGATCAGGAAATTAATGACTGTAGAAATGAATTTGCCATAATTCAGTGTAACTTCTCCCAGAAGATTCACTTTCAACTGATCAAAGTTCATTCCTCCGAACAATCCAAGAATTGGATTAATGATATCATCTACCAGGGATGATACAATACTTGTAAATGCACCTCCGATAATGATACCTACTGCCATGTCCATGACATTACCACGGCTGATAAATTCTTTGAATTCATTCATGAATTTTTTCATAGTGCGCTTTATCCTTTCCTCATTTGTCTCTCATTTTTGATATATCTTCTTTTTTCATCTTACCATCTTTGCAATTCAATGGTCAATGCTTTCTTCTATATCACTTTATTTGTCCAGAATCCGCTGGATTTCTTCCAGATCCTCCGCAAAATATATTCCCTCCTGCTTTTCCGCAGAAGAAAGATCCATCTCGATCATATGCTCCAGAAGCTGCTTCAGACTGTCGTAATATCCGTTCAGATTATAAAGAATACATGGCGCATCCAAATGTTTTAACGATACTTTAGACATCACCTCCGTGATCTCTTCCAGTGTTCCCGTTCCTCCCGGAAATGCAATGAACGCCTCTCCAAGTTCTATCATCTTTGCCTTTCTTTCCGACATATCTTTCGTCGTGATCAGTTCCGTAATCTCGTCATACACAAATCCTGCATCAATAAAAAACTGTGGCTCTACCCCGATCACTTTACCACCGGCCTGTAATACACTTTCTGCAAGTTCTCCCATCAGACCGGATTTTGAACCGCCATATACAAGAGTATTTCCATTTGTTCCGATCCACGCTCCCAACTCGCGCACTGTTTCTTTTAAAAATGGATCATTTCCTTCATTTGCTCCGAGGTATACTGTAATATTCATTTTATACTTCTCCTTGTAAATCTTCTATTATCTTTCGAATAATGTCTGATGCATATGGATGAAAAGAGGATCACCCGTTCTCTTCCCGGCAATCCTCTTTTCCATTCATTATAATTCTATATAGATTTCTTATTTCATCACAATATTAATGATCTTCTTCGGAACATAGATCTCTTTGATCACATTTCCTGTCAGCTTATCAGCAATTGCTTCTTTACCTGCTGCAAGTGCTTCTTCTTTTGATGCATCTGCTGAGATTTCAATAACTGCTTTTGTCTTTCCGTTGATCTGTACCGGAACTTTGATCTCATCATCTTTCATGGCGTGCTCATCATATTTTGGCCATCCGGCTTTGAATACGCTCTCTGTGTGTCCCAGTTCTTCCCACAGTTCTTCCGCAACATGTGGCGCGAATGGAGACAGGAGTACTGCCATTGTAGACAATGTCTCTTTATCGATTCCGCCCTCTTTCTTGGCAATCTCGATCAGTTTGTTATTGTGTTCCATGAATGCTGAGATTACCGTATTCAGGCTGAAGCTTTCCAGACGTGTTGTTACATCGTATATCAGTTTATGACGCTCTTTGATCATCTCTTTTGTAGCTGTAATGTCTGCATCTTTGCTGTCCATAACAAGGTTCCATACACGTTTCAGGAAACGGTTTACTCCGTCGATTCCTCTGTCATCCCACTCAGCATCTAACTCCGGTGGTCCAACGAAGAGTTCATACATTCTTAAAGAGTCACATCCATAGTCTCTTACCAGATCGTCCGGTGATACGACATTTCCTTTTGACTTACTCATCTTGATACCATTCTTACCAGTGATCATTCCCTGATTGAACAGTTTGTGGAATGGCTCATCAAAATCTACTACCCCGATATCATATAAGAACTTGGTGTAGAAACGTGAGTACAGAAGGTGAAGAACTGCATGTTCTACTCCTCCGATATACATATCTACAGGAAGCATCTCATCTGCTTTTTCTCTTGATACCAATTCTTTATCATTGTGGTTATCTACGTAACGCAGGAAGTACCATGAAGATCCTGCCCACTGCGGCATTGTGTTTGTCTCTCTCTTCGCATCAGCTCCACACTGAGGGCACTTGCAGTTTACCCACTCATCAATTGCTGCAAGCGGGGATTCTCCCGTTCCTGTAGGTTCGTAAGATTCTACTTCCGGCAGACGGAGTGGAAGTTCTTCTTCCGGCACCGGTACATTTCCACATTTCGGACAATGTACGATTGGGATTGGCTCTCCCCAGTATCTCTGACGCGAGAATACCCAGTCACGCAGTTTGAAGTTTACTGTTGCGCGTCCGATTCCACGCTCTTCGATCATATGCGGAGCTTCTTTCTTCAGTACAGAAGATTCCTGTCCATTCCATTCTCCGGAATTGATCATTGTTCCGACAGCGTCTGTGTAAGCCTCTGTCATATTCTCAATCTCTTTTCCGTCTTTTGCAATTACCTGGATGATCGGAATATTGAACTTTGTAGCAAATTCAAAGTCACGGTCATCATGAGCCGGTACACACATAATTGCTCCTGTACCATAGTCAGCAAGTACATAATCAGACAGCCAGATTGGAACTTTCGCCCCGTTGATTGGATTGATTGCATAGCTACCTGTGAATACACCTGTCTTTTCCTTATCCTGCATACGATCTACATTCGACTTCATAGAAGCATCATAAATGTACTGTTCTACTGCTTCTCTTGTCTCGTCATTTGCAAGGCTCTTAGCCAGTTCATGCTCCGGTGCCAGAACCATAAATGTTGCTCCGTATAAAGTATCCGGTCTTGTTGTGTAAACAGTAATCTTCTCGTCTCTTCCTTCTACAGGGAAATCAACCTCTGCTCCGTAAGACTTTCCAATCCAGTCAGCCTGCATCTTCTTAACCTTCTCCGGCCAGTCCAGCTTATCCAGATCATTCAACAGTCTGTCTGCGTATTTTGTAATCTTTAACATCCACTGACGAAGGTTCTTCTTTGTAACCTCAGCGCCGCAACGTTCACATTTTCCGCCAACCACTTCTTCGTTAGCAAGTCCTGTCTTACATGAAGGGCACCAGTTGATCGGGAATTCTTTCTCGTATGCAAGTCCTTCTTTGAACATCTTAACAAAGATCCACTGTGTCCATTTGTAGAAGTTCGGATCTGTTGTATTTACTTCTCTGTCCCAGTCATAGAGAGCTGCGATCTCATTGATCTGACGTTTGATATTCTTAATATTGGCAGCTGTTGAGATCTCCGGGTGAACGCCCATCTTAATTGCGTAGTTCTCAGCCGGAAGTCCGAATGCATCCCATCCCATTGGATGAATGATGTAATAGCCCTGCTGTAATTTATAGCGGCTCCATACATCAGAGATTACATATCCTCTCCAGTGACCTACATGAAGTCCATTTCCTGATGGATACGGGAACATATCCAGACAGTAATATTTTTCTTTCTTATTTCCATCTTCATCAAACTGGACGTTTACCGGGTTTTCTTCCCATTTTTCACGCCATTTTTTTTCAATTGCCTTATGATTATAAGGGATCTTTGACATTTTTTTGTCCTCCTGTTTTTATATGGTAACTGATTTTATTACAGGAATACACATCCTATAATAAAAATAAAAAAGCCTGTTCATCTCATTATAAGAGACGAAAAAGGCTTATATTCCGTGGTACCACTCTTCTTCACCCGACATTACCTGCCAGATGCACTCATTTTTCTTCTATAACGGGAAGCACCCGCTTCTGCCTATGTGATCTTCAGTAAATCCGTTCAGCAAAAGGACTCTGAGGTGAGTTGGGAGTCTTCGTCTGCTGTCTCGCACCAACCGACAGTTCTCTTATCAGACACCGGACCCTTAATACTCCTCTTCTGCGTCTTTTCAATATTCTTCATTATTATATGAAGAATGTTAAAATAAGTCAAGACCTGTCTTCAAGAAAGTACAGAAATACCTCGCAGATTCCTCATATTTTTCATCACATGCTTTCAATTATTTTCCTGTCACAAAGTTAACATTTTAGCCAAAAAAATTGTCAGAAAATTCATTTTTTTAGTTGTTCTAACCAGTTTCTTAGTGTATAATAAGGATAAGTAATTACTACTGATACAGATCAGTAAATATGATACATAAAGGAGAGTGTTTACCATGGTTTATTTATTAGCAGGTCCGAAAGGAACAGGAAAAACACAGCAGATGATCGAGCAGGCCAATGAGGCTGCGAAAAAATGCAATGGAAATGTTGTATTTATCAAAAAAACACACCGCGATACAGCAAGTGTAACATTTGATATCCGCACAATTTGTATGGATGATTTCCCGGCAATCACAAACATTGACGAATATATCGGATTTTTATATGGTATGTACAGTTCTAATCACGATATCGAGTATGTATTTATCGATGGTATCTTAAAACACGCTGATATCTCACTGGATAATATTCCGGCATTTATTGACCGCCTGAAACAGGTTTCCAAAGAATGTGAAGTTGAATTCTATGTCAGCATCAGTGCAAACAAAGAGGAACTTGCTGACGTAAATACAGAAGGATGCAAATATCTGAACTAATCTTTCTTATTGAGACAGAATGATCCGACAGTCCATTTTACAAATGGACTGTCGTTTTATGTCACAATAAGATATAAAAAGCAAAAAGGCAGGTCTGACAATCCTGCCATGTACAGGAGAGAAAACGTATGAGCGGAATTAAAGATGCAAAAAAGAAAAGGGCACGCAGAAGGCGCAAGAGACAGATTCAGCGTATCCTGCTGATCATTGCCATGATACTGATCCTGATCGGATTCCTATTCCTGATCCGGGCCGCAGTCCATGCTGTTGTAAACAAATTCACCGGTCCTACTGTCACAACCTCAGCAGACAAAACTGCCGGTTCCCCAAAAAGAAAAAAAACGACTGCAAAAAAAAGCAGCAAAAAAAAGAAATCTTCAAAAAAGAACACTCAAAAAAAGAAGTCTTCCGAAAAAAAGTCTTCTGAAAAAGACACTGTAGAATTAAAAACGGTAACACTCAGTAAAAAGGGAAAGAACAATACGGACAAGCTTTCTCTTACCATCAGCTCAACCGGAGACTGTACTCTTGGAACCGATGAAAGTTTCAACTATTCTACCAGCCTGAATGCGTACTATGAATCACATGGTGCTGATTATTTCTTCCAACATGTCAGATCCGTTTTTAAAAAAGACGACCTGTCCATTGTCAATATGGAAGGAACCCTCACTGACGAGACAGCCCGTGAGGCAAAAACCTTTGCTTTTAAAGCTCCTTCCGAATATGCTTCCATCCTTTCCGGAAGTTCTATTGAAGCAGCCAATCTCGCCAACAACCACAGTCATGATTATGGCGAGAAGAGTTATACCGACACGATTTCCGCACTGGAGGATGCCGGAATTGCTTCCTTCGGTTATAACCGTATCAAGATTTTAAAGATAAAAGGTATAAAAGTCGGTGTCACCGGAATCTATGAACTTGCAGACCATCAAAAACGTGCATCTCAGGTGAAGCAAAATATCAAAGCCCTGAAAAAAGCCGGTGCACAGGTCATCATCGTGAATTTCCACTGGGGAATCGAAAAGCAGTATACACCGGATGAAAACCAGAAGGCTCTCGCACATCTTGCTGTCGATGAAGGTGCGGATCTTGTGATCGGGCACCACCCACATGTGCTTGAAGGTATTGAAGAATATAATGGAAAATACATCTGCTATAGTCTTGGTAATTTCTGCTTTGGCGGCAATTCAACACCAAGTGATACGGACAGCATGATCGTGCAGCAGACATTTACTTTTAATAAAAAAGGAAAATTAACGAAAAGCAGTAAATTAAACATTATCCCTTGTTCTATCTCTTCTTCCAGCGGCTATAACGACTACTGCCCTGTTCCGCTTACCGGAGACGCAAAGCAGCGTGTACTGGACAAGATCTCGCAGTATAGTGAAGGATTATAAGATTATAATATCAACAGATTATCAATATAAAAAGCTTCGCAGGAATATGCATTGCACATACTTGCGAAGCTTTTTTTCTGTCTTATTTTATTTTTTATTATCCAATCAATATCTCATAAATCAGGACCATCAAAGGCATCGTAATGATACAGCATATTACTGACATTACATTGATCACACTGGCGTATCTGGAATCTTTTTCATAAATCTGTGCAAGCTGTGTGACCATTGCTGCTGCCGGGGCTGCAGTTGCGATCAGTACGATCATCAGAATATACTCCGCATCCGGATGTAACCCGGTCCGCTCCAGTCCCGCAAAAGCAATTGCCGCAATTAACGGGAACAGGATCAGCCGAATCATACAGATCAGATACGGACGCTTCTGCCGGAACACCCACCTTAGATCTACATCACCGATCACCATTCCGATCACCATCATGCTCGCCGGACTGATCATATCGCCAAACCCGCTGACACAGCTGTCGATTACTGCCGGAAGACGGATCTCCAGCGCAAAAAGTGCAATTCCTATTATCATTGCGATTACATTCGGATTACACAGAATCTTACGGATATTCAGGTTCTTCTCCTGCCCGATCAGATTTATGCCGTGTGTCCACATCAATATCGTCTGCACCAGAATAAATGCCGTCGTATAAAACACCCATTCCTCGCCCAGTACCGCCGATACCAGCGGAATCACCAGATATCCTGCATTTGTATAAATAATGGATGCCTTCTCTATGCTGTTAAAATGAATTATATATGATAATATTTCCGAACCCACGATCAGGATCACATGCACAATTACCGACATCCCAACCGCGATCATAAGCCCTTTTATCTTGTCGTCCGTCAGTTCAATCTGAAATGCATGTACGACTACACATGGATTGCAGATATACACAACCATATTTGAAATGATCCGGCTGTCTTCCGTCTTAAAAAGTCCGGCTCTGACCACTCCGAATCCAACCGCCATTGTCAGAAACATAGCTATGATCTGTTCCGCAAGAAGTATACTAATCTCCATGACTCTCTCATTTCTTATATCTTTTCGGTAAAATGTATCACCAGCTATTATTCCTGTGCATCTGCCTCTTCTTTATCAGAAGCTGTTTTTTCTTTTGCATCTTTACCGGTATTTAACTTTGTCACTGTATTGACATCCTTATCCTCTTTATACGTTACCGTCACCTGTTCTCCCAGTTCACATCGGATCACATCTATGATATCTGCTACTGATACATCATAGATCGCGTCAGAATTCTCCAACATCAGATAATAATGAGAATTTCCATTCAGAACAGCCTGCGCAATCTTCGTGATCTTTCCGGATACCTCTTCTTCCTTCCGCGTATCCTTTTCCTGTTCTTTCACACCATTTTTCAACAGTAATTCATTATAATTCTCCTGACACTGACTGACACTGTCACCAATTGCAACGATCTGATACTTCTGGACATTAACCATTGCATATTTCTTCACCAGACCGGCATCGTCTTTTAATGCGACAAAATAGGTCGGCTCACCGGCAATATTCAATAAGAGTGGGAATGTTGCCTGATATTTCAGGTTCTGTACCTGTCCTTCTGCCGATGACATGGCTGAAGATTCTGTCGCACCTTCTACTTTGTAGTATTTTGTCTCCATTGTGCGTTGATTTGCCAGAACAAATCCAACATTCGACTGATCTCCGTTAACAGATGTAACTCCGGTATACATCCATACATCATCATTTAATGCCAGATAGTTATAACCATCCGTTGTCTCCAGACAGTCTTTCTGACTCAGTACACTGTTAAAGAAGCCATGTTTCAATGTTCCGTAATAATCGAACAGATTCACCAGCAGGTCTGCGGAATATACACGGTCTACCCACTGTGGTACATTTCCGACATCATAGGTCTTCGTCTTTCCTGTCACTGCATTACATATAACAACTTTTCCAACCGTCTCACCACCGAATAATCCGATGTTAAATTTCTTTACCGGAGCGATCCAGTACGGATCACCATTTTCATCAATTTCAAAACTTAATTCACCGTAAATGTATGTCGGATGTGCAAAACGCAGATGGCGGTAAATATTACGGTTAAAATGATCACTTGTTGTATATTTCATACCCTGTTTCAGTTTTACAAGCTCCGTAGACTGATTTGCCATATTGATCCGGATATACGCCGGAATTCCTTCCCCCTGATTCGTAAACCATTTGATCAGATTTGCGTATTTTAACGGAGTAACACGTACCGGATTCCCCTTGTAGTTAATCTGACTGTAGATGTCATCTGCCTCAAACTGGGATACCATATCTACCATACTGCCCATCTTACGGTCACCGAGAAGTGCTGCCGTATCTTTATCCAGAAGCGGGATCTTGTCAAATGACAGTTCCTCTACATCTTTTGCAAATTCCCCTTCTTTGACCGTCATAAGTTTCTGGTATTTCTTTGCATTTACAACCGGTGAAGACAGCAGTGTTCCAAGCAGGTATACCGCTCCAAGAACCACCACTACTCCAAGAAAAACTTTTACTACTTTATTTTCTTTGATCTCGTACCTGTTCATTTTCTTTCTTCCCAGGTACAAAACTGCCAGTATCACCAAAAAGATCATGATGAAAAACCATGTCTCTGATGAATGAATATTGATAGCCGGAATTGCGGCATAGTAATAGATTCCAGCCATGATCACAACAATGGCTGCGATCATCATTTTGGTTTTACCTTTCATACTTCTCTCCTCTCATGCAAAAAGCCTGCCATTTACGGCTTTTCCTGCATCCTTTTATATATAGAAAATCAGACGGCACTAAAAAAGCCGCCTGTTATTCTAGAATTTTCTGCGCCACGCCGGTGCTGTAAACAGTACCAGGAATGGGAATATCTCCAAACGTCCCGCCAGCATGTCAAAGCATAATATTAATTTTGAGAGCGGTGAAAACCCTGCAAAATTTCCCATCGGTCCGACCTGCGCCATACCCGGTCCGACATTTCCAAGTGTAGTAAGTACTGCACTGAACGTTGTCTCAAAATCAAAATTGTCCAGAGAAACCAGCACAACTGATCCGATCAGAATACCTACATATGCAATAAAATAAATATAAATCGTGCGCAGCACATCTGAACTTACCTTTTTCCCGCCAATGCGTATAATACCCACAGACTTCGGATGAGCCAGCTGCACAATCTCTCTCTTTACACACTTGATTCCGACCAGCAGACGTGACACCTTGATTCCACCGCCGGTGGAAGATGCACAGGCTCCTATTACCGTCAGCATCATAAGCACCGCTTTGGAAAACATCGGCCATTGTGCAAAATCAGCCGTCGAATATCCGGTTGTTGTTATAACCGTAACCACCTGAAAAACCGCATAGCGGAAAGATTTTCCAATCGTCGGATATAACGAATGGATATTGAGCATGATCGCTGCCGTAGCACCTGCAATCAGCAAAATGTATGTCCTGAGCTCTTCGTTTTTCAGGATAGATTTAAAATCACCCAATATCATAAAATAGAACAATGCAAAATTGACTCCAAATAATGCGCAGAAAACGGTGATCACACCATCGATATATGCACTGTTAAAATGTGCCACACTGTCCGCATAGTTTGAAAATCCACCGGTTCCGGCAGATCCAAACGAAAATATCATACTGTCAAACAGATTCATTCCTCCGATGACGAGAAATACCATTTCTATCACAGTAAGGGTCAGATACATTCCATATAAAATCCTTGCGGTAGACATTGCTTTCGGTACTAACTTATCTTTCTCAGGTCCCGGCACTTCCGCACGCATCAGATGCATGGAATTCTTTCTGTCCAGAGATGTCACGACAAGCACAAAAACCAGTACTCCCATACCTCCAATCCAGTGGGTAAAGCTCCGCCAGAACAACAGGCAGTGGGGCAATACTTCCACATCCGGGATAATACTTGATCCGGTTGTTGTAAAACCTGAAACTGTTTCAAAAAATGCATCTACATAACTAGGTATATACCCGGAAAGGGTGAATGGCATTGCTCCGAATAAAGACCACAAAATCCATGCCAGAGCAACGATCACCATCCCTTCCTTTCCGTAAATCTGGCCATGTTCCGGTCTTTTTCTTCCGACCACCCAAAACAGCAGGCATAATATAACAATTGGTATCAGAAAGACAATTCCACATTTTTCCTGATATATAACTGCAACAAGAACAGGTACAAGCAAAAGAGCCGCCTCTACTCCAAGCATTCTACACAAAATATATCTTACTATTTTTGTATCCATAACTTTTTGTCCGTCTCCTTATTCTGTATATTATTCCAGGATATCGCTGAACTTATCCACATGATCCATTGTAACAACTACTACGCTGTCCCCGACTTCCAGGTGATCTTCACCATTCGGGATAATAATCCGTCTTTTTCTTCCAATACAGGCAATCAGATTATTTTTCTTTGTCCGCAATTCACGGAGCGGTACATTCGTAAAACTGCATTCACATTTCACAATGAACTCAAGTGCTTCTACTTTACCACCCAAAAGCTGATACACGGATTCTACGTTTGCATTACTTGCAGATTCATTTCTTGCTCTTACATAACTCATGATCGCATCTGCGGTCGCACTTTTTGCTGACACAATAGAGTCAATTCCCAGTCCCTCTACCATCTGTGCACGGGAATCTTCATTTACTTTTGCCACAATTTTATTAACACCCTGCAGCTTTGCAAACAATGCCATGATAATATTCTCTTCATCCATTCCGGTCAATGCGATCAATGCATCTGCTTCATTGATCCCTTCTTCTACAAGAAGTTCATGATCCGCAGCATCTCCGTTAATAATCGTTGCTTTGGGAAGAAGCTCACAAAGTTCTTCACATCTCTTTATATTCTGTTCTATGATTTTTACCTGCATGCCGACCTGCAGCAACTGCATTGCCAGATAAAAGCATACATGTCCACCTCCACAGATCAATACTTTTTTTACTTTTGCATTTCGATGACCCAGTGCCCTGAAAAATGACTTCAGATTCTGATGCGCGGCAACGATATGCATCTTATCTCCTTTTTCCAGAACAAAATTTCCATCCGGAATATAGATCTCTTTTCCTCTTTTTACTGCACATACCAGGATTTTAATCTGGAACTTCCGGTATACTTCCGCAAGAGAAAGCCCTGCAAGTGCACTGTTCTCCCTTACGACAAATTCTACCAGTTCTACACGTCCCTTCATGAATGTCTCTACTTTACTTGTCTCCGGGAAAAGCAGTACTCTGGATATCTCATTTGCCGCCGCACGTTCCGGATTAACCGCCATACTCAGATGAAGATCCTCTTTCAACAGATCGATCTGTCGGTAATAGATTGGATTTCTTACACGTGCGATCGTATGTCTGGCACCTAATCGCTTAGCCAGCAGACAGCTCAACATGTTAAGTTCATCTGTGGATGCACAGGCAATCACAAGATCCGCATGCGGTACATCCGCCTGTCTCTGCACCTCCACATCTGCTCCATTTCCTGTAATACAGAAAATATCAAGTTCATTCACTGCTTCTTTTAATTTCCCCTCATTTTGATCAATCAAAACCACATCATAATTTTCTTCGGACAGCTGGGTTGTCAATTTATGACCAACTTTTCCATCCCCAATAATCACAATTTTCATTCCCTGACCTCACAATTATCCACGCATATCTTTTTTGTCATCAAGATACCGGTATTTTAATACAAGAGATTATAGCATCTTTGTTTCAAGAAAAAAAGCCCTTACGGGCTTTTCTTCTATTTTAACATTTTCTTAACTAATTACTCCTCTTTTGCACGCTTAGCAATCTCTGCTTCCTGTACATCTGACGGTGCCTGTTCATAACGTGCAAATTCATAAGAATATACACCTCTTCCACCTGTCATAGATCTTAATACAGTACAGTATCCAAAGAGTCCCGTCATCGGGATATCTGCCACGATTTCCTGCCTTCCACCGGAAACCGGATTCATACCGAGTACACGTCCGCGTCTCTTATTCAGATCGCCCATAATATCTCCGGTATAATCATCCGGAATCGTAACCGTAAGAGACGCAATTGGTTCCAGCAATACCGGAGAAGCTTCCATGAAGCCTTTCTTGAATGCCTGGACTGTTGCTGTCTTGAATGCCATCTCGGAAGAATCCACCGGATGATAGGAGCCATCATATAATACGGCTTTCACACCGACTACCGGATATCCTGCAAGAGGACCTTTTACAACTGCTTCCTGCAAGCCTTTTTCAACTGCCGGGAAATAATTCTTCGGAACAGCTCCGCCGACAACTTCTTCTTCGAATACATAAGGCGTCTCCAGATCACCGGACGCTTCGAATCTCATCTTGACATGACCATACTGTCCATGACCTCCGGACTGTTTCTTATATTTGGAATCTACATCAGATTTCTTCTTGATCGTCTCACGGAAAGCTACCTTTGGTGTCTCCAGTCTGATCTCACATTTATAACGTGCAGCAAGTTTACTTGCCGTAATCTCCAGATGCTGGTCTCCCATTCCATAAAGAAGTGTCTGACGGTTCTCACTGTCATTGACTGTTTTCAGTGTTACATCTTCTGCCATCATCTTCTGTAATGCCTGAGATACTTTATCTTCATCTCCTTTATTGTTGCAGACATATTTCATATATGTATATGGTTTGGAATATTCTGTCTTTCCATACATCACCGGTGTATTTTTAGTAGAAAGCGTATCTCCTGTCTTTGTATTTGCAAGCTTTGCAATTGCTCCGATATCTCCTGCAAACAACTCACTGACCTCGGTCGGTTTATTTCCCACCATTGTATAAATCTTTCCAAGTTTTGCTTCTGCATCGGAATCTCCGTTATACAAAATATCGTCCCCTTTTAATACTCCGGAACATACTTTCACGAACGAATACTTTCCGATAAACGGATCTACCATTGTCTTGAATACATATGCTGATTTTGCTTTTGCAAAATCATAATTGCCTTCAAAGATCTCATTCGTCTTGCGGTTGATTCCTGCACAGCTTCTGCTGTCCGGGCTCGGGAAGAATCTTACGATATCAGAAAGCAAATTGGCAACTCCCTGCGCCTGGATATTAGATCCCATTGCAACCGGTACGATATCTCCGTCCATAACTTCCGTACGCATTGCAGAACGGATCTCTTCTACAGAGAATTCATCTCCTTCAAAATATCTTTCCATAAATGCTTCACTGGTCTCTGCAACTGCCTCCAGTAATTTATCACGGTAGATCTCCAGGTTCGGTTTACAATATTCCGGAATCTCACATTCTTCTCTCTGTCCTACGCCTGTATAACGTCTTGCTGCATTCTTAATAACGTTCACATATCCTACCAGTTTTTCATTCTCACGGATCGGCTGGAAGTGTGGTGCGATCACCTTTCCGTAACGTTCCGTCAGATCCTGTACTACCTGACGGAAGCTCGCATCATCCACATCCATCTCTGTTACATATACCATTCTCGGAAGTTTGTACTTATCACAGAGTTCCCATGCCTTCTCTGTTCCGACTTCTACACCTGCCTTGCCTGATACAACGATAACGGCTGCATCGGCGGCACTTACAGCTTCTTCGACTTCTCCCACAAAATCGAAATATCCCGGTGTATCCAGAATATTGATCTTCGCTTTCTCCCATTCGATCGGAACCAAGCTTGTACTGATCGAAAATTCACGTTTTTGCTCTTCTTTATCAAAATCACTGATCGTGTTGCCATCTGCAATCTTTCCCATGCGGCTTGTTGCCCCTGATACATATGCCATGGCCTCTGCAAGACTGGTCTTTCCGCTTCCACCGTGTCCTAAGAGAACCACGTTCCTGATTTCGTCCGTTCTGTAAACTTTCATATAGCTGCCTCCTTATTTTGGTAAAATCTCATGTAAATATTGTACTAAACTTTTGCTTTTTTTACAACACTTTTATACACTTTAACCATATCATTTTTGTATTTATTTTTAAATATATGTAATTTTATACTTATTTCTGAATTTTCTTTACAATTTTATCATACAGTTTGCATCATTTTCCACCGTTTCCACACATCGCTTTTTCGCTTTAAAGCATTATAGTGTTGACAAATTCATCTGTCGCACGTTAAAATAGAAACTAAGTTTTTTGATTATGAATTATTCACACTGTTTATTCGTAATTTTTTATAAATATATTCTAACTTGCCGGAAGGAGAATCTATCATGAAACAAAAAATCGGTTTTATCGGACTCGGACTGATCGGCGGTTCTATTGCAAAAGCCGTCCGCCAGTACTATCCTGATTACGAAATTGTGGCTTTCGATAAAAATAAAGAAGCCCTTGCCCTTGCAACCCAGGAATCTGTCATCGATGTGGCAGCAACCACGATTGACAATAATTTCCATAATTGTAACTATATATTCTTATGCGCACCTGTTGCATCTAATACTGCTTATCTCAAACAACTGACAGAATATCTAGATGATGACTGCATTCTTACGGATGTAGGAAGCGTAAAAGCGAACATCCATGAGGAAGTACAGACACTCGGTATCGGAAAATACTTTATCGGAGGACATCCGATGGCCGGTTCTGAAAAAAGCGGATACAGTAATTCCAAGGCAATGTTGATTGAAAATGCATATTTTATTCTGACACCGACCGACCAGGTTGCCCGTGAAAAGGTGGAGGCCTATGAAAAATTTGCAGAAAGCCTGAAAGCACTCCCGGTTATTCTTGATTATCGGGTACATGACCAGATTACCGGAACGATCAGTCATCTGCCTCATATCATTGCATCTACACTCGTCAACTTTGTTAAAACACATGACACCAAAGATGAGATGATGAAGAATCTTGCCGCCGGGGGATTTAAAGATATCACACGTATCGCTTCTTCATCACCGGTCATGTGGCAGAATATCTGTCTGAAGAACAAGGATAATATCGTAAAGATTCTGGATCAGTACATCAACTCCCTCGAAGATTTCAAAGAAGCGGTCGAACGTGAAGATGACCTGGATCTTTATACCCGATTTGAATCGTCCAGGAATTATCGCAATTCCATGCCTTCGTCCTCTGCGGGACCTATCAAAAAATCGTTTGCCGTATACTGTGATATCATTGATGAAGCCGGTGGTATCGCTGCTATTGCAACAATCCTTGCATCTAATAATATCAGCATCAAAAATATTGGAATTGTACACAACAGAGAATTTGAAGAAGGGGTTCTGCGTATTGAATTTTACGACGAAGATTCCAGCAAGCGCGCCGTAGGATTACTGCAGAAATTCAGGTATATTGTATATGAACGTTAGAACAATCCGTCCTGTAAAGGGATTAAAGGGAGAAGTAACGATACCAGGAGATAAATCCATCTCTCATCGTTCTATTATGTTAGGTTCCATTGCACTTGGAACCACAGAGATCACACATTTTCTGGAAGGCGCAGACTGTCTGTCTACCATTGACTGCTTCCGCAGGATGGGTGTGGAGATTGAGAGGAAACCATCCTGCATTCTGGTGCATGGCAAAGGACTGCGGGGACTTAGTGCACCTGCTTCTACTTTAAATGTAGGAAACAGCGGAACAACCACGCGTCTGATCTCCGGAATTCTATCCGGGCAGAACTTTGCAACAACATTATCCGGAGATGCTTCTCTGAATTCCAGACCAATGAAACGTATTATGACACCTTTAAACAGCATGGGGGCTCACATCACCAGTCTGAATGATAACGATTGTGCACCTCTCCGAATCGAACCGAGAGAATTGCACGGTATCCATTATCAGTCTCCGGTTGCATCCGCACAGGTAAAATCAGCCGTCCTTTTGGCCGGTCTTTATGCGGAGGGTCCGACTTCTGTCACAGAGCCAGCTCTTTCGCGCAACCATACAGAACTGATGTTACAGGGATTCGGTGCATGTGTTGCAACAGATCTTCATACAGACGGAACTGCAACTGCTCATGTAGAACCTTGTAAAGAGCTTTTCGGTCAGCAGATCTGCGTACCCGGAGATATCTCTTCTGCTGCTTACTTTATTGCTGCCGCACTTCTGGTTCCTGGCTCAGAGCTTCTGGTCAGAAATATCGGGACCAACTTCACACGTGCCGGATTCTTAAAGGTCTGCAAAGATATGGGTGCCGACATTGAGACAGTCAGCCAGACTTTCGAAGGTGGGGAAGGACGTGCGGATCTTCTTGTACGTCACAGCCGCTTAAAAGGAACTGTGATCGAAGGTGATACCATCCCGACTCTGATCGATGAGATCCCGATGATTGCGGTCATGGCTGCTTTTGCCGAGGGTCAGACAGTGATCAAAGATGCTGCTGAATTAAAAGTGAAAGAAACGAACCGTATCGATACGGTTACTGCCGGATTAAAGGCTATGGGTGCTGATATCACACCGACGGATGATGGTATGATCATTGAGGGAACCGGCCATCTTGGCGGTGCTTCTATCCAGAGTTATCTGGATCACCGGATTGCAATGGCATTTTCGATTGCCGGACTCGCTGCTGACGGAGAAACACAGATTATAGACAGTCAGTGTGTGGATGTGTCCTATCCGGAATTTTATGCGACATTAAATTTAATTGGGATTTAATTCAGAAAGGCACGACGACCCGGACCTGCATAAAAAGTAGAAAGCCGTTCCTGTTCAGGTTCCGTCGGTGGGAAATACTAAAGCGTCAAAATTATGCTAAAAACGGGCTTCCGAAATTTGCAACTCGCCATTCGGCTCAAACAGGCAAATTTCGAAAACCCAACGCATAATTTTGACGCTTAACTATTTCCAACACCTTCTTCACATTCACTGGAACGGCTTTCTACTTTTTATTCCGTGGGTGTCGAATGCCTTATGAATGAATGGCAATTGCGTAACGGTTGTGGCAGCGGAAGGTTACAGTAATCAGCTCAAGGCTTTTGACAAGATTGTGTACCGTAGTGGACTCCACTGGGTTACACTTCCGGGCATTTTATTTATTAACATTCGCTGCCAGTCACGACTTGAAGGAAACAATAGATAAGGATTATTGTGAATGTGGAATACCATTAGAAACATTTAGAGAGTCAAAAGCACCGTTAAAGGAACGAAGCGAACGTGTTTGAGGCGAACGCCGAGTTTGAGCGTAGTTCCTTTGCTTTTAGGTGATTTTGACTCTCTTAGTGTTTCTTATGGTATGGAACCTGAACAAGAAGCCTTATCTATTGTTTCCTTCAAGGACTGAGGGGCCGCTTCCCCGTTAATAAATTAAATCCCAATTAAATTAACATCCCTCTCTCTTCCGCAATCTTAAGCAGTTCCCCTGCTTTCTGATTCATCTTTCCGGTTTTGACTCCGGCATTGATCACTTTTTTGCATTGTTCCATCATTTCTAATGCTTTTCGGTAGGTCTCGCAGGATATTGGCTCGTATGGTTCTTCACTGATGATCTCGGATGCGAGCAGTCTTGCGAGCTGATAGTCGCACTCGCCCGGATATAGGATTCCGGCAGCAAATGGGATTCCGGCTTTCTGAAGTTTCCGGTAAACCGGGATTCCGGTTCCACAGGATGAGAGGACGAAAACTTCCGGTTTTCCCACTACCCTTGGAAGTTCCACACTTCCAAAGCATGGATCATAATAACCATTATCAATCCCATACAGCTCCCTTATTTTTTCTTCCGTAAATATTTCTTCCGGGTTTCCAAAGCCTGCAATCCTGTCTCCTTTTACGCAGACTACTTTATCTGAAATTTTCTGTGCCAGATCGATCTCATGCAGGGACATGATCACTGTTATTTCTTTTTCTTTTGCCATCTTTCTTAAGATTTCCAGCAGTTCCAATTTATGCCGGATGTCCAGATAGGATGTCGGCTCATCTAAGATCATGACTTCCGGTTCCTGACAGATGGCTCTTGCCAATAATATACGCTGTCTCTGTCCATCACTGATTTCCAGAAAATTCCGGATTCCTAATTCCTGAGCATGCACAGCCATCAATGCTTCATCCACCTTGTTTTCGTCTTCCCTGGAAAGGACTCCCAATCTTCCGGTATACGGGTAGCGCCCTGTCGCCACTACATCGTGACAGGTCATCAGTTCCGGTTTCATCCGTTCCGTCAGCATTACTGCCACCTTCCTGGCCATACTCTTATAAGAAAGCTTTCGTATCTCATCTGAATCTAGATAGACTTCGCCTCCGATCAGTTTCAACTGTCTGGTAACGCTCTTTAATATGGTGGATTTTCCCGCACCATTTGGTCCGATCAGGGTAACGATCTCCCCCTTTTTTATATCCAGATTGATATCACGGATCAACACCTTTCCCTGATATCCTACAGAAAGGTCTTTCGTCTTTATATAATAATCTTTCATTTCCTACCTGCCTTTCTGTCCGTGTACCATCATAAATATGACTATCGGTGCACCGAATATCGATGTCACCGTACTGATATTCAGTTCCATCGGTGCAAATGCCATCCTTGCAATCAGATCACAGATCATACAAAATACTGCACCTCCGATAAATGTTCCCGGTATCACAACCAACGGTTTCGATGTCTGCAGCGCATGCTTTATCAGGTATGGAACAGCAATTCCCACGAATGAGATCGGACCTGCGAAAGCTGTCACACTGGCAGAAAGCACACTGGACAAAAGAATCAGTGCTACCCTGAAAAATCTGATATTTACTCCCATGCTCTGTGCGTATGCTTCCCCCAGCTGATATGCCCCGATTGGTTTTGACAGAAAAAATGTAAGTACCACCGTCACACCGATTACAGTAGCGGCAACCTCTACATTACTCCAGTTCATTCCCGAAAAGCTTCCCTGTGACCATCCATGCAGATTGACAATATCGGAATCTTCCGCAAAGGTTACAACAAAATCAGTAATTGCCGAGCAGATATATCCAATCATGATTCCACCCACAAGAAGGGTTGCCATATGTGTCATTTTCCTGGACAACAACAGGATAAATCCAGTGGAAATAAGTGCACCCGCAAATGCAGCAATGATCAACGTATAAGAAGATACAAAAGCATATCTCTCCAGGAAAAATATCATTACCAGCGCTACCATCATCTTCGCCCCGGAAGAAATTCCCAGAACAAACGGACCTGCAATCGGATTTGAGAAAAATGTCTGAAGCAGAAACCCGGATAATGACAATGCGCCTCCCAGGATTGCCGCCATCAGTACTCTCGGAAGTCGTATCTTCCATATAATGTTTGCCTCTGTTCCTTCTCCGCCTCTTCGAATCAGTATCTTGCATATTTCTGCTATTGAAATATGGACATTTCCCGTATTAATATTTAAAACTGTTACAACACAGAACGCCGCTGCCAGAACCCCGAATACCAGGATGTATCTGGAACGCCGCCTGAAATTCTCTTTCTCCATCGTTTCTCCTTTTAAAAAATCAGGTGAACACATCCAAACGCCCACCTGATTATTATACTGTATTATTTTACCCGATACAAGAATGTCATACCACTCTCATCTCCATCTGTCAGCATCAGATTGATATCCGTAATCAGATTTCCCACAATGTCCGTTGCCTGATACAGTGATTTTCCGGTGCACCACACATTTCCGTTCTTCACTGCCTTAAAATCTGCGAACAATTCACTCTTCGCTGTCAGATCTGCAATGCTATTGATCGGACTGTCGATCGATGCATTATAGATCAGATAATCTGCATTCTTTGCTTTTGCATAAAACTCTTCCATCGACAGTTCCACAGAAGCACTCTTGCTTTTTGTGTTCTTAAGATCCTGAAAAATGTATTTTCCTCCGGCAATATCGATCATCTTCGGAATATAATCACTACTGCTTCTTACGACCACTGTTCCATCTGTATTCACAAAGAAATAAGCAACTGTTTTTCCTGTATTCTTAAAATCTTTCAGACTGCCGATCACTTCTGTCTGTGTATCAAAAAATGTATCTGCTGCATCTTCTTTGTTCAGCATTGCTGCATATGCTTTGATCCACTCCGTCCTTCCAAGCGGATGACTTTCATAACTGGAACGGTCAATAAACACCGGAATATCCAGATCTTCGATCATCTCCTGAACCTTTGGTGTATGCAGGATCATCGTGGATTCAATTGCAAGATCACAGTCCTCATCTATCAGCATTTCATAATCCGGTTCGCTATATTTTCCTGCAAACAGGATCTTGCCGTCTTCCATTGCTTTCTTCGCATGATCAATATACCAGTCCGAAGCCTGTGCTCCCGACATCCGGATACTGTCCAGCCCATCCATCGCATCAAACAATGCCATTGCCGATGTTGCTGCGAGATAAATGTGCTCCAATGGCTGTTTTAATACCACAATTTCTTTATCCAGATCTGCCGGTTTCTTCTTACCTTCCGGCACGATCAGATACTGCCTGTCTTCGTGTACGTCCAGTAATTTATATCCTTCTTTATAATAATAGACATCAAAACCCGTAGCATATTTCAGCTTCATTGTTTTCTCATACTCAAGACCGTCTATCTTCGGAGCATGTTTTTCTGTCGCCCCTGCTTCTTCCGTCTGCTGTATTCCGTCACCTTTCGATACACCCGATTTGCCTGAGGTGCTGCACCCGGTCAGTGCTCCTGTTACCAGAAGCACTGTACCTGCAAGTACACACAACAGTCGATATGTTCTCTTTTTCATCCTTTTCTCCACTTTTTCTGATCACAAGAGCATTGTCCACACTCTGCTATCTTACGCAATCTCTATTCTGCACTTTGGCCGTCACATCCCAAAATCACCTGGTAGACCTTTTCCCATTCTTTCTGTGCATCTTTTCCTTTTTCATCTTTTGCACGGTCAACGATCACCGGAATCTGAAGAAGCGTCATCTTCTCTGTCATCTTTCGATAAGCTGTCATTTTTTTCTTTGCCGCTTTTTTGCTGCTTCTTTTTTCCGGCAGCACGCTGGATGAAAGGAGTGCAAGATTACATTTGTTTTTTACAAGTTTCTTATAATTTAATTTGCCGGACGTTCCCGCATAAATGACTTCTTTCTCAGCCATCTTTTCTTTGATAGTTTCATTCTTGCATTTATTTTTCTTCACACCGACTGTTGTCACTTTATCAAGCTGTCCCAGTTCTTCCATCAGGGAAATCGTCTTATTCGATCCTGCATAAACATGATCTGCCGGCTGTCTTACCACAATGACTTCCTTATCCAGCCCCGCCGGAATCTCTGCATTTTCCGGAACGATCAGATATTTGATCACTTTGTTCAGGTACAGTGCTGCCTGCTCCTGCTCTGCCGGATTCAGTCCGCTTATTTCTGATGCTTCTTTCCATTTCTTACCGGCTGCTTTTCTTCCGGTCTTTTTATTCATATCGATCTCCAACAATGTGATTCCCTGATCATAATGATATATCTTGAAATATTTCGCATACTCGGCTTTTGTTTCAGACTGATACTCCAGGCCGATGATCTCCGGTGCTACCTCGTCCATTTTTTTGTTTGCTGTTGCCGTCTTGCTGCTGTCACTTCCGTTTGCACCGATTACCGTTACTTCTTTTCCGTTGGCTCTCGCTGATGCATTGGCTTTTGCTGCTTCGGCAATGTATACAAAAATCGTATATTTAATCTCATGTGCCGTAGACATCGCCGTTGTCATACCCACAACCGAGTTATTCTTATTCAGTTCTACCGGAATTACAAAGGATGTAGAACTTCCTGTTTTCGCACTCGGATAATATACATTTCCATTCGCTTTTACATACTGGTAATGCGGACTGCTGAATGTGATCGTTGCATATGCCTGACCGCCTGTAACCGTTACCTTGCTGCAAGTGATGCTTACCTTTCCGGTTCCGCCTGACCATGAGAAGCTGTCCGGTGTGTATACACCGTCTTTTAATCCTGTGGTACTGTTGACTCTGGCTGTTGACTTATTCAGATCAGACTCGTATTTTGATTCCTGATCCGGTTTTCCATTGTTTGTCGTATTATTTCCTGTAGTTCCACTGTTTCCATTATTGTTTTCTGCATTTCCCTGGTTATTTCCGTTGGAACCATTTCCCGGATTGTTATTATTTCCGCCCGGTTTCAATGAGCCGTTGCTTCCGTTATTACCATTCGAAGCATTTCCATTATTGCTGTCCGCAATCTTAGTCATGCCTTCTGAATGAAATGTCAGTGTTCTGGTGTCCCACTTATTACTCTTTGTCGTATGAACGGCAATTGTCATTACCTCATCCAGTTTCTCTACCGGAATCTGAAATGTATACTGCTCTGCAAGAAGCGAATCCGGAAGGATCCAGTTCTTTTCATCATCCGATGCGTTATTTACATCGCCCAGATAGATTCTGTTATAACCCTGACCGCTTAATGTAACTGCCGCCGTCATCTGTCCATTCTTTACAGTCATAACACAATCCGTAACACGGAACATCTTTCCGCCGGCTTCAGCATTCACCTGATAGGTTCCGTCTGCTATGATACGTTTTGCAGAGGCAGATGAAAATATAAGTGTACGGTCATACCATTTATCTTTTTTAATGGAATGTGCCGCAACTGCAATTCCTTTATCCAGACTTTCTACCGGAACTTTGTATGTATATTTTCCTGCCTCATCAGCCACATATGAAATGTAGTCTTTTGCTGCAGCTTCTGCCGCATCGGCTGCTGATCCCATATAAAGATAATCATATCCGGTTCCGCTTAATGTGATTACAGCATACATCTTACCTTTTTCAGATGTCAGGATACAATTCGTAACTTTGAACATCTTATTTCCAGTATCCACATCTACCTGATAATTTCCATCTGTCAGGGTTTTATTTTCTGTTTCCGATGCTGTTACCGTTACCTTGCATGTGGCTTTAAGCTCTGTTCCTTCCGCATTATTAATAGACACAGTCACCTCAGCAGTCCCTGCTTTCACTGCGGTCAGCTCAGCCTGTGTTCCGGATTTTGCAACGGTTACAATCTTTGGATCAGAAGAAGTCCATGTCATATCCGGTGCTGTCTCAGATGCTGATAATGCCGGTGTGAACTGAGGTGTCAGTTCCTGAACTTCTCCCTCTTTCATGCTGAGTTCAGATCCCTCTTTGAAACTTAATTCCGTAATAACGGTCTGATCCGGTATGGATGGTGTCGACGGGACCGTATCTTCCGGGATTGCAATATTGATCGTATATGCAATATTTTTTCCACTCATGGAACTGGTATGTGCCATAAAAGTCATTGAACTATTTAAATTAACAGGAATCTCAAATGTAACTCCGGCCTCGCCTTCTCTCGGTTTTGCATGATATATGTTCTGGGTTCCATTCACTTTCACCCATACTTTATCATACTTAGAACTGCTAAAATTTATCCAGGCTGTTGCTTTTCCATTCTTTACGATTACTTTTTGACACTCAATCTTCACCTTGCTTGAACCACCCGAAGTCAGTTTTGCCGAAAAATGATCCGCATCAACACCATATTCTCCGTCTTTCAAAGCACCTGCCATACCGCTGATATCAGTAATGTTCTCAAATATTTCGTCTTCGCCGATTGGTTCCGTCTGTGGGGCGGTTCCGTCTTCCTGCGTATTCTGTACCTTTTCGACAGCTACCTGATTTTTCCCGGCTTCTTTTGTGACTTCCTGACTTGTATCTGTCGTCACACTGCTTTCTGTCTGTCCGGCAGCGGCTTCTGTCTCAGTCTGTCCGGCAGCGGCTTCCGACTCTGTCTGTCCGGCAGTGGCTTCCGGCTCTGTCTGTCCAGCTTCATCACTATCCTGTTTATTCTCACTCAATGTATCTCCTACGGCTGCATTCTGATCTTCCGCATACACTCCCGATACCGGTGCAACTGCCATAGACACAGCCATAAATAAGGCCAAAAATTGCTTGGAATTATGTTTCATCTTATACTCTCTCCCTACTACTTTTCTGTCAATCAAAATACCCTTCCACGAAATCATCCGTAAAAGGGTACAAAATGGCCTTGTTAATTCATTATTATTTTCTTCCATTTTTGTACAACCAATTACTCGTGGTCCGGATTTACTTCCATGTACACTACAGGCAGGTCTCCTGACTCACAGATCCATACATCAGAATCTTGTCTTCCCGTTATCCAGTGACTTTTTTCTTTTCTGATATTCCCTGCTCACAGTGACGAGTTCGCACAGGACTTGCACCTGTTTCCCTTTTCACCGGCTCTATCAATCTTATCCAGCCGGCACCTGCAGTTTTCATTCTATTTTTCTCATCTTGACTACGATACCATAAGTACCTGTAAAATGCAATTGTTAACCCAGATTCTGCTTCTGTACTGCCTCTTCGGTGCGGAATTTTTCAAATGTATGAACTACCTCTTCCGCATCAGAACCATCTACTACAAAAATCATCTTCTGATTCAGCGTAACTGTCATCATTCCCATAACTGATTTTCCATCAATGATAAGTTTATGTGCTGTATCTTCAATCAAGGTATCAGCCTCTACTTTCTGACACATTCTTGAAAATTTTACAAGCTGTTCCGGTGTTTCAAATTTTACATTCATTTTTATCATAATTAAGTCTCTCCTCTCAGGTGTATCCATCATTTTCATTACAAACACATCTGTTTATAAGAAAAATATAAATCAGTATACTACGTTTTTTTCTACTATGTAATATATTTTTTTATTTCTTAACATTGTCTTTTCACCTAGAATATATTATACTTATCTGGCAGCATCCGTATTAAAGATAACTAACTATATATATATATCAATTTTATATATTATTTTGGAGGATATTATGAGTACATACGATTATTACCGTATTTTTTACCATGTTGCACAACATCACAGTTTTACAAAAGCGGCAGAGGTATTACACAATAACCAGCCGAACATTACCCGTTGTATGAATAATCTTGAGACAGAACTTGGATGTCACCTTTTTGTCCGTTCGAACCGCGGAGTCTCACTGACGCCTGAAGGCCAGAAGCTTTTTAACCACGTTGCGATTGCTTTCGAACAGCTTGAACTCGGAGAAGCCGAGCTCAAGCGTGACCAGAGTCTTACAAGCGGACTCATCTCCATCGGAGTCAGTGAAAATGCACTTCGTATTATGCTTCTGTCCAAATTAGAAGCATTTCACAATCATTATCCACATGTAAGGCTTAAGATATCCAACCATTCCACTCCGCAGGCGATTGCTTCCCTGGAAAGCGGACTGGTGGATTTTGCAATTGTAACAACTCCACTTTCTGTTCAAAAACAGTTTCAGAAAATCTCCCTGGGTTCTTTCCGGGAAATTCTGATTGCCGGCCCGAAATACAAAGAACCGGCTTCCCGCATCTGCTCACTGGAAGAACTTACGGACTACCCTTTCGTCTCGCTGGAAAATAACACCAGCACCAGAGATCTTCATATTCAATACTTTTCTTCTCACGGGCTTCCGTTCCGTCCGGATCTTGAAGTTACATCCACCGACCAGTGCCTGGCTTTAATCCAGCACAATCTTGGTATCGGCTTCTATCCGGAGAAGCTTGCAGAAGAACCGCTCAAGCGTGGAGAAATTCTTCAGATCCATCTGAAAGAATCCCTTCCTGCGAGACAAATCTGTCTTGTACAGAATGCTTCCAGACCACAGAGCATTGCAGCGCAAAAACTAATCGAGACACTGATCCGTATCTGATGACGGATCAATGTCTCTTTTTTGTCCCTTTTTTATCTTTCGTTTCTCCGGGATTCTATATCCAGGAACATCAGCAGGAAGCTGACGATCAAAAGTCCGCAGGATACCCAGATCATATGGATTCCATAATTGGCTGAAAGATTGCCTCCGATTCCGGCTCCTACCGCAAAAAGAACTATAATTCCAAAATAATACATTGCCTGCCGCAATTGTTCCGGCTTTTTCTCTCTCAGATAGAAGGATAATGCCGCCGTTCCACTCCGTAAGTTTCCGATACACATAGTACTTGCATATGAAAATCCATTTACCTTCCGGAAACTCTGCACCTGCATCGCACAGGCAAAGGATACCAGAACAGTCGCGATCATATTTCCCCGCTGCGGAATAAATCCTACAACAAACAAAATGAGGATCTCTGCTCCCAGTATTCCCTGTCTCCAGTGCAGGCGCCTGGCATATTTGTACTTATTCTGGATCTGCTCCGCAATCAGAACACCTAAAGCAAATGCAAAAAGCGGAAATAAATATTTCAGTCCAGCCTCCCATTTTCCCGTCATGAAATTCTGGCTCATCAGCACCACATTACCTGTCTGTGCATTCGAGAATACTTCATTCCTCGTATTATAGGTATACGCATCCTGAAATCCACCCGACAAGGCTAGAAATGCACTACAGATGAATGCCTCCGACATCTGCTTCCCGGAAAATAAACTTTTCATTACTCCCATGTTTTCATCTCCTTAGAATAAAAACGGAGGATGATTCTCATACGTTCTTACGTTTTCCGATCCATCCCCCTCAGCAGACTATTATACGGAAGAATATCAAAAATGTGAAACGTATATTTGATATATCTTCCATATCTTTTTTATATATTCAATTTTATATTAAACATCCCAGACTTCTTCCGCAACTTCTTTTACAAATGAAACCTTTCTCCACTGCTCTGCTTCTGTCATGATATTACCCTCTTCTGTAGATGAAAATCCACACTGTGGACTTAAGCAAAGCTGATCTTTCGCCACATACTTTTCTGCCTCTTCAATTCTTTTCTTTACATCCTCTTTGTCTTCCAGTTCCGGAAACTTAGAAGTGATCAGTCCCAATACCACCTTCTGATCCTTAATATAGCGAAGCGGCGAGAAGTCTCCCGATCTTTCGGAATCATATTCGAGGAAGAATCCGTCTACGTTACAATGACCGAATAATATCTCTGCAATCGGTTCGTACCCGCCTGATGAGAACCATGTAGATCTGAAATTCCCCCTGCAGATATGCATTGTGACCGTCATATCTTCTGGTTTTGCTTCGAGTGCAAGATTGATCATGTCTACATAAGATCTCGCGATCTCATCCAGATCAAAGCCTCTTTCTTTATATGTCTTTCTCTTTTCCGCATCACAGAATTCTCCCCATGATGTATCGTCTAACTGCAGGTATCTGCATCCCGCATCATAGAATGCACGGATGACCTTCTGATAAGCGATTGCAATGTCATAATATAAATCCTTCATGTCCTGATAACGTTCGATCGGTATATACTCTTCTGCACGTACACAACAGATCAGATGCAGCATAGATGGTGAAGGAATTGTCATTTTGCAGAGAGTATCTCCTGCAACACTTTTCAGATATTTAAAATGCTCCAGAAATGGATGTTCTCCGAAATCAACTTTATCTGCTATCTTAAGTGTTGCCGCTTTCGGCTGATGCCCCTTAAAGTGTACAGACCAGTGATCCGACTTAATCTCCTCTACACCATCCAGATCTGCAAGGAAATCCAGATGCCAGTATCTTCTTCTGAATTCCCCATCTGTCACAGCCTGAAGTCCGACTTCTTTTTCTTTTTCTACCAGTTCTTTAATTGCTTTAT
This sequence comes from Dorea sp. BIOML-A1, assembly GCF_009875615.1. Taxonomy (NCBI): domain Bacteria; kingdom Bacillati; phylum Bacillota; class Clostridia; order Lachnospirales; family Lachnospiraceae; genus Dorea; species Dorea sp. BIOML-A1. The sequence goes on along the minus strand of NZ_WWSA01000007.1, from coordinate 64,367 downwards.
CTTCTGTCTCTTTTAACTGTTCCTCTGTGATCTTTCCTTCTGCAAATTTTGCTCTTGCGTCCTTCAGATACTCTGGACGTAAGAAACTTCCTACCACATCATAACGGAATGGTGCCTGATTACTCATATTTTATATCCTCCTGTACTTTGCTCGTTTTCTCTGTTGAAAAGTATAACCCATCTGTTTTTTTATGTATAATACAAAAAAGCAGCGGTTCTCCATAGTTTTAAACTATAGCACTCCACTGCTTTTCACCAGTATTCTGAATTATTCTTACATCCCGCCTGTGTATTTTTTCAACGCTTCCATATACACCTTTCCATACCGGCTCAGTGCCACATCTTTCCGCACAATCGTTCCGATCCGCATATATTCATCCACCAGAAGCGGCTTCCCGATGATATTCTCACCGTTCAGTTCTTTACTGATCACGCCGGAGCTTACCGTATACCCGTCCAGGCCGACCGCCAGATTGAAAAGCGTTGCCCGGTCTCTGACTTTGATGTTCTTATTCCGGTCCAGTGTGCTTAATATCTCTTCGGAAAAATAAAAGGAATTATAATCCCCCTGCTCAAATGACAGATACGGATACTCTTCCAGATCTTCCAGTGTCAGTGCTTCCTTATCTGCCAACGGATGCTTTGAACTGATAAATACATGTGGCTTTGCTACGAATAACTCTTCGAATTTCAGATCATTCTGACGGATCAGTTTCATGATGATCGTCTCATTCTGTGAAGAAGTATACAGAATACCTATCTCACTTTTCAGCTTCGCCACATCTTCGATGATCTCATAAGTCTGTGTCTCCCGCAGTGTGAAATCATATTTTCTCGCATCAAATTTACGAATCACGTCTACAAATGCATTGACCGCAAAAGAATAATGCTGGCAGGATACGGAAAATCTCGGGTTCCGTTCATTTACATTCAGATACCTCTCCTGCATGAGGCCGACCTGATCCAGAATCTGTCTTGCATAAGCAAGGAATTCATCTCCCTCTGCGGTGATTGTCACCCCTTTATTCGTCCGGTGAAAAATCGTCACCTGCATCTCCTGCTCCAGTTCCCGAATCGCATTGGTAAGACTCGGCTGGGAAATGAACAGCTCTTTTGCCGCCTCACTTATCGTCCCCTTCTCCGCAACCATGGTAATATACCTTAACTGCTGTAATGTCATAAATTCTTCCTCCCTACAGCATATAGATCAGTGCGTTACAGATACATGCCGCAATATTACTTCCGCCTTTTCTCCCCCTCGCTACAATATACGGGGTATCTTCCAGAGTCAGGATCAGTTCTTTGGACTGTACCACATTTACAAAGCCGACCGGTACACCGATCACGAGCTCCGGACGGATTCTTCCGTCTTTGATCAGTTCATACAGGTGAATTAGTGCTGTCGGTGCATTTCCGATGGCAAAGATCAGTTTTTCGTTCAGTTCACACGCCTTTTTCATACTGGCAACAGCTCTTGTGGTTCCATTCTTCTTTGCCGCCTGTGCCACATCTTCATCTGACATGAAGCAGTATACCTGACCGCCGTACTGTGCCAGTCTCTTTTTGTTAATTCCGGAACGCCCCATCTGTGTATCGGTTACGATGGAAGCACCGCCTCTGATCGCTTCGAGTGCTTTCTCCACCGCATGCTCGGAATACACCAGATTCTTCGCATAATCAAAATCCGCACTGGTATGTATGCAGCGCTTTGTAATTGGTGCCTGAATCTCAGGAAGCACGATGCCTTCCTGCTCCAGTTCTTCCGTAATGATCTCAAAGCTGCGCTTTTCAATCTCTGTCGGGAGAACATTTTCTATCTCTATTTTAGTATGTGCTGCGTGATTATTTTTCTGTATATTCAACGTTTTCTTCCTTTCTCTTCATAGTCCGTCATAGCCCACATCTCATCTTTTCTAACTACAAAACTTGCCATCGGCAACTTCTCTTGCATACTTTGGTATCTACAGCTCCTTACGAATACATAGTAATCCCGAAAAATTATTTCTGCATTCCCATGATCTGATAGATTGCCTTCATGTCCAGATGTTTTCTGAGTGTATCTGCCAGAAGATCATACTGGCTTTCTTTGAATGCTTTCAGGTCCACACCTTCCACTTCTTCCATTGAAAGTCCTTTCTTTTCTGCCAGGGATTTTACGATCTCCGATACAATTTTCTCCTTATCAAAAATGCCGTGGATGTATGTTCCGTATACATTTCCATGCGAGATTCCGTCTGTACTGTTCTCTATTCTGTTTTCCGGCTCCATATCCGGAATCTGTCTGTCCTTTTTCTTCACCGTATCGTGAATCTGATTCATCGGACATCCTTCCAGAAGTTCGGTCTTTCCCATATGAATCTCGTATCCTTCAAACTTCAGATTCTCAAGTGCTTTCAGATTCCCCTCCACATGAAGGAGTGTTCCATTCACCCTTGTTCTGGTCTTTTCTGTGGTAAATGTAGTCGTTACCGGCAAAAGGCCGAGTCCTTTCATACTGCCGCCATCTTCCACGCCTTCCGGATCACTGAGCGACTGCCCCAGCATCTGATAGCCGCCGCAGATTCCCCAGACCACACAGCCGCCGGCATGCGCCTTCAGAATCTTCGCTTCCATTCCGCTCTGTCTTAACCATTTCAGATCTCCCATCGTATTTTTGGTTCCCGGAAGGATAATCATATCAGGATTTTCCAGTTCTCTTGGATTCTTTACATAACGTAGATTCACTCCCGGAGCATTTTCCAACAGCATGAAATCCGTAAAGTTCGAAATTCTCGGTGTCCGGATGACTGCGATATCCACCAGACCGATTCTTTCTTCTGCACCTTTTCCACACTTTGTCATGTTAAAACGCTCTGTCAGACTGTCTTCATCTTCAATCTCGACCTGCATATACGGTGTAACTCCGACTACCGGAATGCCGCCTCTTTCTTCCAACATAACAATACCGGGATCCAGGATTGTCTTATCCCCGCGGAATTTGTTGATGACCAGTCCCTTTACACGTTCTTTCTCATCATCTTCCAGGAGCATAAGCGTCCCCAGAAGCTGGGCAAATACTCCTCCGCGGTCAATATCCCCGACCAGAAGCACCGGCGCATCTACCATCTTCGCCAGTCCCATATTTACAATATCATCTTTCTTCAGGTTGATCTCTGCCGGACTTCCCGCTCCTTCGATCACAATGATGTCATTCTCTTCTTCTAATTTGTGAAATGCTTTCATAATGTCCGGTATGAGCTGCTTTTTATAAGCAAAATATTCTCTTGCACTCATATTCTTCAAGACTTCACCATTTACGATCACCTGTGATCCTACATCGTTGGTCGGCTTTAACAGGATCGGATTCATCTCTACCTGCGGCGCCACGCCTGCTGCCTCTGCCTGCACAACCTGTGCACGTCCCATCTCCAGTCCATCCTCTGTAATAAAGGAATTCAGTGCCATATTCTGGGATTTGAACGGAGCCACCCGGTATCCGTCCTGTTTGAATATTCTGCAAAGTCCCGCACACAGAAGACTCTTTCCTGCGTTGGACATTGTCCCCTGTATCATAATTTTTCCAGCCATGTTATCAACCTTTCATTCTCTTCTTCAGATCTTATTGCAATCCGGTAATGCCCTTCTGTCAGTCCTTCATAGTTACTGCAGTCCCGGATCAACAGTCCGCTTTTCAGTGCCTTCTCATACAGCCCTGCTTTTCCTTTAAAAAATATATAGTTTGCTTCCGATCCCCATACATTCAGACCAAGCTTTCTCATCCGCTCTGTCATCCAGAACTTTTCTTTTTTTATATATTCTCTCGTTCTCTTTAAATATGCTTCGCAATCAACAAGTGCTGCCACACCTGCTTCCTGTGCCGTTACCGACACATTCCACGGCTGGAGCATTGCCCTCATTCGTTTCCTAAGAGCTGCATTCTCACACAATGCATATCCAAGTCTTACACCCGGCATACAGAATATTTTCGTAAATGCTTTGATAATGACCACATTCGGATACTGTGTCAGATACCCCCGGCATTCATATCTTTCTGGTTCTTCCAGAAACTCTATAAAACACTCATCCAGGACCAGTATCGTACCGCATTTATTACACCTGTTCATCACACGGATCAGCAGTTCTTTTTCCGTTGTCTGTCCGGTCGGATTATTGGGATTGCACAGAAATATCATATCTGTATCTTCCGTAATCTGTTCCAGTATATCCTCCTGTATCCGGAAATCCTGTTCTTCTTTTAATCTGTAATATTGTACCTCTGCTCCAACTGTGCCAAGTGCTCGCTCATACTCGGAAAAAGCTGGTGCCGTCACCAGTGCTTTTTTCGGTCTCACTGCCATTACAACAGCAAAAAAAAGCTCTGCAGCACCATTGCCGCAGAGTATCTTTTCTTTTTCTATTCTCTCAAAATCACTGATCGACTCCCGAAGTCTGTCGCATCTGACATCCGGATAATACATGATCCTGTCTGCACTTTCCTGTACGCTCTTTCGTACCGCTTCGGGAACTCCCAGCGGGTTACTGTTTACAGAATAATCTGTAACAGATGGATTCCGGTAAATGTCTCCACCGTGAACTGTCTCTTTTGGTTCTGCCAACGTTCCTTCACCTGTGCGGATAAACCGCTCTCTCTGCTATTTTGCTACAACCATCTTACTCACTTTGCAGAAAATAGTCAACAGGAATCTTATACCTGAATTCTTGTTGCCGCATCGCTGCTCATTGCGATCCGCTTCTCACCACTTCTGATGATCAGGTCTCTTCCGGAATTCTGAATGACTGTGATCTCACTGCCTTCATCAATCTTGCATTTTCGGATCTTATCCAGAACTTCCGGGATGCCGAACATCCACTTGATGGTGTAGCTTTTTCCAGCCGCCGCCTTGGACAATGCCTGCATAACTAACACCTTCTTTACCTCTTTTTTATATTGTAAGTTGCACTGACTATGTTAGTCAACAGGAACATTGTTTGCACAATTCTAACTTTTTATTCATAATTTGCAGATAATATTATTTGTTTTTTAATTTTTATTATCAATATCATCTACAGAACCAGAATCCGGAGGATGATTCCAAGTATCAGACCAAGCATTGCCGTCCCATATAACAGCTTATGCGATCTCCGGATATCCAGTAGTTCCATCTCCCGGACCGGATCTCCGATCGTCGGCTTCTTATGCAGCTTTCCAAAATACCATGCATCTCCTGCAAGCTGCACATCCAGCGCCCCCGCCATGACTGCTTCTGTCTGTGCAGAGTTCGGACTTTTATGATTAAAGCGGTCTCTTCGGAAGATACACGCTGCATTCTTTCCATCCATTCCGGTCAGATATGCAGCCAGGATCATCAACACTGCCGATACCCTTGCCGGAATGAAATTCACCACATCGTCTAACTTCGCTGCTGCCGTTCCAAACCACTGATACTTGTCATTCTTATATCCAACCATCGAATCCATCGTATTGATCGCTTTGTATGTAAATCCCAGAACAGCTCCGCCGATCAGCATATAAAATAACGGTGCGATCACACCATCTGATGTATTCTCTGCCACCGTCTCTACGGCCGCCTTGGTCACACCTTCTTCCGTCAGATTCTGTGTATCTCTTCCGACGATCATGGACACGGCCTTTCTCCCGGCCTCCAGGCCCTTGTCTTTCAGTGCTATGTAGACCCTGTCACTTTCTACTTTCAGGGATTTCGTTGCAAGGATCTGATAACACCAGAAGCTTTCCAGTGCAAGTCCAAGCTGCCAGAAATACTTATATGCAACCGATAAGATCACCGCCGGAACTCCTGTACTGACCGTCACGACCACCAGCACCAGAATCCCTCCACCGATGCGTTCCCCTGTCTTATTCGCCGGCAGACAGTTTCTGATAATTCTTTCGGTTCCCGATATCAGATGCCCGATCAGCCTCACCGGATGATACAGCCATCTTGGATCCCCGAAGATCAGATCCAGAACAAAGCCCGCCACGATCGCGATCGTCATATATGTCATTCTCTGAAATTCTAAGTTCATATCCTTCTCCATTCTTTATCTGATAATCATAATAACTTCCTGCTGGTGTCCCGTCTTCCTTTACTGCATACCGTTCCATGATACTCATGATCGTTCCGCCATGTGCCACAACCGCAATCGTCTCCCGGTCATGTGCCTGCGCATCCCGTACGACTTCCCGGAACCCTTCCAGTGTCCGCCGGATGAACGCTTCCCTGCTTTCCCCTTCCGGAAATGGCAGCTTCCCACCACTGTCTATCCATGCCTGATACTCCGGGCAGCCGGAAAGTTCGATATAATTATGATTTTCAAACAGGCCAAAATCACACTCCCGTAACTTTTCATTACAGCTATATGCTCCTGCTTTCATCATCTCCGGATAAATGATCTCTGCCGTCTGCACGCACCGCTTCATCGGACTTACATAAACATATGTAACCTCAGGATACATTCCTTTTCTCTCTTCCAAAAGCTGTATTCCTTCCAGACATAAAGATTCATCCGTCGTTCCAATATAGCGTTTTTCTTTATTTCCTTTCGTCATCGAATGACGTATCAGATAAATCCTCATACTTCCTTTATCACCTGTCCGATTCCGCACATCACACGGTATACTTTCTCCGAATATGCCGCAAGGCGCGTGCACACTCTTCCGGTCTGCTCTCTGTATTCCCGTTCCATCCGGTCAACCGGCACGATCCCGTATCCGATCTCATCTGTGATCAGGATCAGTTCCGGATTCTTCCGAATCAGTTCTTCTGCAAGATCATCTATCGGTTCTCCTTCCTTTATCTTTCTTTCGATATACTGATGGAAATGATATATCCCTTCGCAGCTATATAGTTCTTCTTCCGTACATACCGCACCGTCTGCCCATGTGACATCTGGGTAGATTTTCTTTGCGAATGCAAGTTTTCCCTGATATGCGCCGCCTATTATCATGATCATGACTTCTTTTCCTTCCTCCAATCCTGTATTTTCATCTTTCTGTTATTTTCTACTATTTCTCTGCTGTTTTCTTTCTGCCACTTGCCTTCCTCCAATCCTGTATTTTCATCTTTCTGTTATTTTCTACTATTTCTCTGCTGTTTTCTTTCTGCCACTTGTTTTCTTCATTCTTTCCACACTTTTATCCAGCCTGTTCATCATTTGATGATTCCGCTTTTTACTACGATATCCACTACTACCACGACAAGCGCCATCACAAGTTCACATACCTGCAGGAAATATCCACACAGATCCCCGGTCACACCGCCGAAATTCTTCATCGCCATCCGGTAATAATATCCAAATACCACGCCTGCCGAGATCACACATCCGATTCCGCAGATCCCTCCAGTCAGTGGAATCAGGAAACACAGTACAATCAGATAAATGCCCAATACCATTCTTGTAATTCTGGTCGATGCACTTTCCGAAAAATCTGCCACCATACCTTTCTTCCTTGCCTGTGGAAATGTAACTACAGACAGTCCACTCAATGTTCTCGATAGCATGAAGCTATATGCGATCACTTCCATACTCCGTACACTCAGACAAGAATACACGCCAATATACATCAGAAAATAGATGGTACATGAAATGATAGCAAATGCTCCTGCGTGGGAATCTTTCAGTATTTCCAGACGTCGCTCTTTCGTCTGCCAGGAACTCAGCGCATCCTGTGTATCCAGAAATCCGTCCAGATGAATTCCTCCCGTAATAAATACCGGGATCAGGATCAGAAATATTACAAAAAATAAGGAATAATTTCCTCCTCCATTCCCATCAAACCATTTTGAAAACCGAAACACTCCATAAGACAAAAGTCCGATCACCGCACCGATCCATGGAAAAAAACACATTGCATACGATTTATTTTCATCTGTCCATTCGCTGCGCGGCATCGGAATCCTGCTGTACATGGAAAACGCAATTTTGAAACTATTCCATATTCTTTTTATACTCTTCATACTTCTTTTGCTCCTTACGAATGCATACCGGAATTCCATACACAACTTCCGTTACTATATCTGCAAGCTCTGCAAGACTTTGATTCACCATTCCGATGCATTCCCGATATTTTTCCGTCTCTTCGCTATAGCCGTTTATATCTGCGTTCACTTCATTTGTAACAATTACAAGACGTGTCGTAGAATTGCTCAGTCTGCGTACTCCTGCCAATACTTTTTCTTTTGTTTCTTTTAAATCATTCAATGTACCATCTTCTCTGTAAAGCTCATTGGCCACCAGATTCGATATGCACTCCAGAAGGATTCCCTGATTCTTTGGTATCTCAAGTTCTGATAGATCTGTATATTTTTCCAATGTCCGGAATCCTTTTCCGGCTCTCAGCCTGTGATGTCTTTCAATCTTTTTCATCGTTTCTTCTGTGTATGGCTGCATGGTTGCAATATATATGTAAGTACCATCCTTCTTATTTCTGCCTGTCAGCCAGTTCTCCGCATACTCAGATTTACCGCTTCCGCTTCCACCTGTCACCAGATGTATCATTCTTTCTCACCTAATTCTTTATAATCTTCGATGTCATTTTCTGAAAATGTACTCATCCGTCCATACACTTCTGCCGCAAGATCCAGCACCGGAAGATATGCCACAGCTCCGGTTCCCTCACCCAGGCACATATCTGCATGCAATGGTGCATCCATGTGTAACTCTTTCAGGATCTTCTGCATTCCAGGTTCTTTCGAGACATGTGACACAATCATCGCATCTTTGACCCACTCACAGATTCTGACGGCCGCAAGTGCCGCAACCGCTGAGATAAATCCATCAACTACAATCGGGATTCGATATACAGCACCTCCCAGATAGAGTCCGGTGATTCCCACCAGATCGAATCCGCCTACTTTTGCCAGTACATCCACCGGATCATCCCATTTCGGACGATTGACCGCTATCGCCTTCTCGATCGCGTGTATTTTTCTTTCCAATCCTTCGTTCGTCAGTCCTGCTCCCCGTCCCGTTATCTCTGCCGGTTCGTCTCCCAGAAGTACGGAAGCCACGGCACTGCTGGTCGTCGTATTTCCGATTCCCATCTCTCCGGTAGCAATGATCTTATATCCGGCTTCCTTCTTTTCCTTCACCTGATGGATCCCGGTTAAGATTGCCTGTAACGCCTGCATTCTTGTCATAGCCGGACCTTTGGTCATATTTGCGGTTCCATTTGCCGTTTTATATCTTGGGACTTTTGTATCCGCTGCCATACCGATATCGATGGGAAAGATGTCTACACCGGCTTTTTTACACATGATCGCCGCACTGGTATTACATGTCAGAAAATTCTCTGCAACAATTGCAGTTACTTCCTGTCTTGTCTGCGTTACACCTTCTTCTACCACTCCGTTATCCGCACACATCACGATCAGCGCCTTCCGGTTCAGATTCACGTCTGTATCGCCGGTCAGTGCCGCAATCTGCATAATATGATCTTCTAGTTTTCCCAGACTGTGTAACGGTTTCGCAATGGAGTTCCACTTTTTCTGCGCATTTCCTTTCGTTACTACATCTGCCGGATGAATGCCAGATACGATCTGATGGAATTCCTGTTCCAGTTGTTCTAAACTTTGCTCTGCCATGCTTTTTATCCTCTCTGTTCTCTATGTTCTATCTCTTTCCCTAGCTCTTTTCTCTTGTTCCCTGCATCTTCTGCATTGTTCCAGAAAGTTCTCCGGAATCTTTTCATTTCCATAATAATGAATATGCGGATATCCTGCCAGTACCGTATCGGTACTGATCATGCATTTCCACGAACGGTTTGACATTGGTTTTTCCGCCAAAAATGCTTCCCCGCATACTTCTGAATCATAATAATGAAATTCATGTGCCGGGATACCTCCTGCTTCTTTACCGAATATTCTTCCCCCTGTCAGGGTAACATAGCCGAATCGCTTTAAGGAACCTGTCGGATAACTTTTCCCTTCTAAAAATCCAACCATTGGAAATTCTGTGCCGCTTTCATCTCTGATATATTCCTGCAGGTACATGAATCCTCCACACTCCGCGATACATGGCATTCCGCCGTTCAATGCTTTTTTAATACTCGTCTTCATTGACTCATTTTTACTTAGTTCTTCTGCATATAGTTCCGGATAACCGCCATAGAACAAAAGTCCCGACAGATTTTCCGGAATCTGCTTATCGTAAAGAGGAGAAAAAGGAATCAGTTCCGCTCCCATCTCCTGCAGCAGTTCCAGATTATCCTGATAGAAAAAACAGAATGCATCGTCACTTGCAATCCCGATCCGTACCGTATCTTTTGTTCTAACCGATTCTGTACTATACTGTGCATTTTCTGCCAAATTTTCTACCATTTCTGATGTATATCCTTGCGTTTTCTTTTCTTGCAGCTCCGGTGCATTTTCTGCCAGTTCCAGAAGGCCTGCGATATCTACACTTTTCAGAATCTGTTCTCCCAGTCTTGTGAGTTTGTCTTCCGTATCTTTTCGTTCTTTTGGAAGCTTCAGTCCCAGATAACGGCTCTCCAGTGCACAATCTTTCATAACCGGAATATAGCCGTAGACTTTGATTCCTGTCTGCACCTCGATCATCTCTTTCATTCTTCCATACATCATCGGAGACAAACGGTTCAGAATTACGCCTTTGATACGGCTGTCTTCTTTATAATGCAAAAACCCCTGGATACACGGCACTGCAGACACGCTTAGTCCTTTACAGTCCAGGATCATCACAGCCGGGGTATCGGTAATTCTGGCAATGTCATAAGCACTCGCCTCTGAAGAGATCCCTGCGATCCCATCATAGTATCCCATAACACCTTCCATTACGGAAATATCTGCTCCGGCACCATTTTTTTTCAGGATCTCTCTGACTCCATTTTCTCCACACAAAAAGGAATCCAGATTATAGCTGCTGATGCCGATCACAGTCTTGTGGAACATTGGATCAATGTAATCCGGCCCGCACTTAAAAGACGCAGGATTTATCTCCTGCATCTTCATTGCTTTCAATATTCCGCAGGTCAGCATGGTTTTACCTGCGCCACTTCTCATCGCAGTAATCAGAATTCTAGGAAGTTTCATTACTCAGATTCCTCCATTTCTTCCCGGATTTTCTCCGGTGTCAGATCCCCTAAAGAGATCACTTTCGTAATATCCTCCACAATATCTCCGGTCATATCTTCCGGTTCCACCTCGTCCAGATTGATTTCTTCCAGAACGAAATCGTCTTCATTTTCCGGATCTGCTTCCTTTTTTGCCGGTCTGCTCGTAAAGCTGATCACATAGATCGGATTCTGTCCATTCATCATATGATAACTGCCCACTTTTTTCGCACGGCTTACCGCTACCTGAATGACTTCCGCCTCTTCTATCTCATTCTCTTCCGTATATTTTAACACCTGCATCATCGTCTCGAGTGAGATTGCATTGAGCACCACCCGTACAAATGGGTTCTTCTTCCGGATAGCATCCAGGATTTCATACAACTTTCCTTTACTGCCCCCGATAAATACGCAATCAGGTGCCGGCAGTTCTTCCAGTGCCTCCGGCGCCATACCTTCTATCACATGCAGATTATCCACGTGCATCCGCCTTGCATTTTCACGGATCAGTTCCTGCGCCTCCACTTTCTGTTCGATTGCATAGACGTTACCTTGCGTTGCAACCATGGCGGCCTCTACGGAAATAGAGCCTGTTCCTGCTCCGACATCATATACAACTGCATCCTTCTTAATCTTAAGTTTAGCAATCGAAATGCTTCTTACTTCTTCCTTGGTCATCGGTACATCGCCACGTACAAATGTATCATCCGGAATTGCCGGAATCACCGGGCTTTCGCCGCCGGATTCATTTTCAATATAAAGGACCGCCAGATTCTCTCCTTTGTAATGAAGCAGTGATCTTGCTGTTCCTGTCTGAATCTCTTCATTCTTATAAGAAAGTTCTGTCCCGATCCTGACTGTTACTTCGCCCATTCCATATTCCGTCATTTTTGTCAGGATCTGACGGATCTCTTCTGCATTACTTACAAGGGCGAATACCTTTTTATTCTCCTTAATGACCGCCATCAGATTTTCTTTTCTTCCATGCAGGCTTACTAGTGCCGCATCCTCCCATGTTACGCCAAGCTTTGATGCAAAATATATGATGGATGATACTCCAGGCACCACTTTTGTCTCAATCTGTGGGTCATCTTTCGTCAATTCCAGAATCTTCTTCGCACCGCTGTAAAATCCTGTATCACCGGACAACGCAATCGTTACATTTTCATATTCCGGATTTTCTTTGATATAAGAAATGATCTCATCCGGGCGGTATGCTTCATATATGGTCTGTCCGACTTCTGCCACTGCCTCGATCATCCTGCCTGCTCCGATCAGAAGTTCTGCTTCCTGACAGCATCTTTTTGCTTCCAGTGTAACCTGGTCTCTGGCACCTGCACCGATTCCCACCAGTGTAACTTTCCAGTGATTATCCAGTTCCAGTTCTTTCTGAAGGAATTTGGACATTTCTTCAAAATTCATTCCCTCTTCTTCTTCCGGCCTTCCGATCACAACCATTTTCACACCGGCTTCTAGTGCAGCCTGACATTTCTGCGGGTATCCGCCTGCAAGTCCTGATTCTTTCGTTACCATATAAGCAATATCATATTCCTTTAACATGGCACGATTCATTTCCGTAGAAAACGGTCCCTGCATACAGATGAGATGACGTCCGGAGAATCCAAGTTCTTCACAATTAACTGCCACCTGGCCAATAGACAGAACGCGCGCATATACCCGGCTTTCGTAATCCGTCAGTCTTGTATAGGATTCCAGCTCCTTGCTTCCTGTTGTTACCAGAATATTTCCTTCTGTTTTTTCCAGATACTTTATCGCTTCATCCATATTTTCCACACAGATGCTTTCTTTGGTCTCTTCACTTCCCCTGACCAGTCTTAAATACGGAACCTGCATAACCTCGCAGGCACTTTTCAAGTTTTTGGTCACTTCTTTGGCATATGGATGCGTTGCATCGATCACATAATCCGGCTCAAACACCCTCATAAACTCGCCCATCTGCCCACTGTCCATCCGGTCGTGTGTCACCGTTATATTCTTCTCTTCCGGAAGCAGACTCTCCCCATAAGCGGTTGCCACACAGACGTGCAGTCTTACGCCTCTTCTTCCGAGATAAGATGCTAATTTTCTTCCTTCTGTTGTCCCTGCATATAATAGAATCTTTTTGTCTTTCATATACGATATCCCCTTGGTGTAACCATTTTTTCCCGAATTACTTTTGTCTGTTTATTTCCGATAAATACAGTAGAGAACATATCTACTGTTGTCTCTTTTAATTCTTTCAGTGTCAGTGTCTGCATCGTTTCTCCCTCGCGGGCAATGTTTTTCACTATTCCGCAGACGGTATCTTCCGCCTTATATTCCAGCATGATCTCACATGCTTTTGCAAGATAGGTACTGCGTTTCCTGCTGGACGGATTATAAAGGCAGATCACAAAATCAGCTTTTGCCGCACAGCGAAGCCTTTCTTCGATCAATTCCCACGGTGTCAGAAGATCACTTAAACTGATCAGACTGACATCATGTCCGACTGCTGCTCCAAGTACCGCAGAACCTCCCAGTGCCGCTGTCACTCCCGGGATTACTTCGATCGCGACTTCCGGATATTCCTCACCGATTTCATACATCAGTCCTGCCATTCCGTATATCCCGGCATCTCCGCTGCATACCATTGCCGTTACAGCTCCTTTTGCTGCCTCTTCGAATGCCATCCTGCACCGTGCTGCCTCCTGTCTCATGGACGTTGTCAGATATCTCTTATCCGGAAAATATTCTTTTAATAATTCGATATATACGGTATATCCGACGATCACATCACATTTTTCCAGCGTCCGGACTGCTTTCACCGTCATCTGTTCATATGCCCCCGGTCCCATTCCTATCACATATACCTTATTCAAACTTCACCCTCCAATTATCCCAGGCAAATGCTGCTGTCACACCATTTTCTGCCTGTTTTCTGATCCGCAGTGTACCACCTGTATATACAGCACTTCTTTCACATACATTATCCACTCCGGTAACCTTTTTTACAAATGTAGAAACACTGAATTCTCCTTCTACTTTTTTTAATTCTTCTGCCGGATAAAATTCCGGCTCTATGTTATATTTGTTGCAAAATGTAAGCAATCCCTCTTCGTCTTTTTTTAGATCAATGCTTGCGATCCTGCCAATACTTTTCTTATTAATATGTGATTCTTTCAGTATCTTATCCACCAGCTGTTCTATCTGCTCTGCGGATATCCCCCGTCTGCAGCCGATTCCCACCGTGATCCGTTGTGGTATCAGCCTTAATACATGACTGCTTAATTTTCGTTCATATATCCCGATATAGATATCTGGATTCTCATAGGTTTCCGGTACGATCTTCACTTCTTCCGGCACAGTACCCTCTATCGAATCTCTTCCGCTCTCAATCGCGGCCACGACTGTCTTTCCTTCCAGAATCTTTGCCGAAATTTGCTTTGCCTTCTGCATATCTTCTATATAAAGATGATTCTTTCTGGCAAATACATCTATTGCCCATTTTCCCCGGATATCTGTAGCTGTTGTGATCACAGGCAGTGCTCCTGCCATCTCTGCAATTCTTTCAGCCATCTCATTTGCTCCGCCAATGTGCCCGGACAGGATCGGGATACAATATTGTCCTTTCTCATCCAGTACCAGTACCGCCGGATCTGTTGTCTTTGATCCTATAAAAGATGCGATCAAGCGCACGGCAATCTGTACTGCTCCAATAAAGATCAGTACATCCCGCGTCCGGAACTGTTCACCTGTCCATTCTCTGGCACTGCATTTTACCGCATCCTTGTCCGATTCCAGTTCTTTGCATTTTACCGCCTGCAGCACCTGGTGTCCTTCTTTTTCCAGTTCATGTGCTAAAGATCTCTCCAGTCTTCTTCCATTTCCGGTAAAACTGATCATTGCAATCTTCATCTTATTTTACTCCCTGACGGAACTCGGTGGTGAATTCCGGATCATACAGTTTCGAACGTTCATACGCATGATGTGTCACCACATCCCCAACGATGATCAATGCTGTCTTTGTAATTCCATGTGCTTTCGCAGTCTCTGCCAGTGTACTGACAGTACAGATGTAACTTTCTTCCTCCGGCCATGTTGCCTTGTATACAATTGCTGCCGGCGTATCTTCTTTATAACCGCCTTCTATCAACTGGCCTTCCAGCTTTTCCAGAAGTCCTGTACTTAAGAAAAGTACCATCGTCGCATTATGACTTGCAAACGCTGCAACCTTTTCCTTCGCCGGAACCGGTGTTCTTCCTTCCATACGTGTGATGACAACACTCTGTGACACCTCCGGAAGTGTATATTCCAGATTCAGTGCCGCTGCTGCCCCGCAGAAGGAACTGACACCCGGGCAGGAATCATACGCAATTCCCAGTTCATCCAGATGATCCATCTGTTCCCGGATTGCACCGTACAGACACGGATCACCTGTATGCAGCCGAACCGTCATCTTCTGTTCCCGTTCTGCCTGTTCCATCACTTCCAGAACTTCTTCCAGTGTCATCTTCGCACTGTTATATATCTCGCATGTCTCCTTTGTACTCTTTAACAGCCCCGGATTCACCAGTGATCCCGCATAGATCACCACATCAGCCTGCTCCAGATAACGCTGTCCACGGACCGTGATCAGATCTTCGGCTCCCGGACCTGCTCCCACAAAATGTATCATTTTCCGACTCCTTCCTGTCCTGCAAAGAACCTGCCACCAGCAACTTCTCCTGCATACTCTGGTATCTATTGTATATGTCGTTCTTTTCTGAATCTTTCTATCAGTTCTTCTGCTTTTTCTGTCTTTCCAAGGATTCCGTATACATTGGAAAACGTGACCGCTCCCACCTGTATCTCTCCTTTCCCCCGGTAGTTCAGATATTCCTCCATACGCATCATGATTTTTTCCATAATGCGTGTTCGTTCTTCCTCGCTGCATTTCTCCAATGCATCATCCGTCGTCACACAGTCGAGAAATTCGACTGCCTTCTCTCCGGCAATTCCCGCTCTCAATGCGGCCGTGGCGAATAAATCCATCCGACAGTCTGCCCATCTGGAATGGGTATTCATGATTCCGCCGGATACCTTGATCAGTTTCCCGATATGTCCGACCAGCAGGACACCTTTACAATCCTGTTCTACCGCCATATCTATGGCCTGACCAATATAGTTACTACATTTTACCACATCATTTTCTTCTATACTATACTGTTCTTTCAGAAAATCCAATCCGTAATTACCCGGTGCAATGATCAGATACCTGTACTTTTCCGCAAGGCATACCTTCATCTCTACTTCAATGGTATCGATCAGCGCCTGTTCACTCATCGGATTCACAATACCGGTTGTCCCAAGTATTGAAAGTCCTCCTTCTATTCCAAGTCTTGGATTAAATGTTTCTTTTGCCAGTCTTGTCCCTTCCGGAATCGAAATCTCTACATCAATTCCACCGGTATAGCCAACCTCTTCACAGGCTTCTTCTACTTCTTTTCTTATCATCTGCCTTGGCACACGGTTAATTGCGGCTTCTCCCACCGGCTGATTCAGTCCGGGCCTGGTCACTCTTCCTACCCCGATCCCGCCATCAATATGAATCTGTCCTGTTTCAGAAAGCCTTACCTGACTGTAAACCAGTACTCCATTCGTGATATCCGGATCATCTCCGCTGTTTTTTTTGACCGCACAGGATACCATATCCGGCAATTCCCTGTCTGTATATTTTCTCTGTATATCCGTGATATCCAACTGCAGCTTTTCTCCCTGCGGCAGTTCTACCGACACCTGCTCTACTTTTTCACCTGTAAAAAGCATCTGCATTGCTGCCCTCGTTGCAGCCTGTGCACAGGTTCCGGTTGTATACCCTTTTGCTAATTCTTTTTTCGGCATATGGACTCCTTTCCATCAGGGAGCGAGGTTTTGGTTTTTTTAATATCCCCTGACGCAAAAATGGAGGACTGCAGTTTTCTACATTCCTCCACCAATTTTAGCGTTTTCATACTTACATGTCAAATTATCTGTATGACGGTTCTCCACTTATTCGTTACCATTTTTGTTCTTACATTCTTGTTCCCATGCTTTGATTTCACCGCATGCAATCTTCATTCCCGAATCTCCGGACGGCTGGGTCTTGAAGTCATCCGGCATCTCATGAAGTACGATTGTCCGGCCGGGTATCAACCGCTTAATGCATTAAATAGCAACTCTACTGAATAAACATCGCATCCCCAAATGAAAAGAACCGGTACCTCTCCTTCACAGCCTCTTCATAAGCCGCAAGCACGTGCTCCCGTCCTGCAAGCGCAGATACCAGCATGATTAATGTAGATTCTGGAAGATGGAAGTTCGTGATCAGACAATCCAGTACTTTGAATTTATAGCCCGGATAGATGAATATCTGTGTCCATCCACTCTTCGCTTCCAGCTGTCCATTCTCATCTGCTGCCGATTCTACCGTTCTGCAGCTTGTCGTTCCGACGCAGATAACACGGTGTCCCGTCTCTTTTGCACGATTGATCTTCTCAGCCGCTTCTTCATCGATCATGAAGAATTCCGAATGCATATGATGCTCGGTAATCTCATCCACTTTTACCGGACGGAATGTTCCAAGCCCCACATGAAGTGTAACTCTCGCAATATCCACACCTTTTGCCTTAATCTCTTCCAGAAGTTCCGGTGTAAAATGCAGTCCTGCCGTCGGTGCTGCTGCCGAACCTGTGTGAGTTGCATATACCGTCTGGTAACGGTTCTTATCCTCCAGCTGGTGTGTGATATATGGAGGCAGCGGCATCTGGCCAAGCTGGTCTAAGATTTCTTCAAAAATTCCGTCGAAATCGAATTTGATCAGACGGTTTCCTTCTTCTACCACATCAATGACTTCTCCCATCAGAAGGCCATCACCGAAACTAATCTTTGCTCCGACTTTTGCTTTCTTACCTGGTTTTACCAGCGTCTCCCATACGTTGTTTTCTTTTCTCTTCAATAATAATACTTCGATTTTGGCATTGGTCTCTACTTTGGAACCAATCAGTCTTGCCGGAATAACCTTTGTATCATTGATTACCAGACAGTCTCCCTCATGCAGATACTCTGTGATTTCTTTAAATACATGATGGGAAAAAGCCCCGGTCTCCTTGTCAAGGACAAGAAGTCTGGAGCTCGAACGATCCTCAAGCGGATCCTGTGCAATCAGTTCTTCCGGCAATTCATAATAAAAATCCTGACGTTTCATAATTATGAATTCCTTTCCCTTTTATTCTTTACGTATCTTTTTCTGATATGTTTTCATTTACAGTTGCATTTGAAGCTATTTCTTTTTCTGATTTATTTTCTACCAGACGATAGCCATTATACACTGGTTTTCCCAGTTTCTCAACTACAGAACTCTGTGTATTTTCTGTTTTTTTCAATTCCCGTATCCCAGACTCTTTCATTTGGACATTTTCCTGCGTTTTTGACAGCTCACCCTCTGATGTCTGCTGTTTCTGCTCTTCTACATTTGGCTTTTCACATTCTGGTACAACTGTTCCCGGTTGCGCCATCCATGCTTTTATCTTCTTCTGATAGACCACTCTGGTGTCACAAAGCAGGTCATGAAATCCACGTTTTTCCGAATCAATTCCTGCAACAATATAACCGATATTCACCGGAAGGCTACATAAGAATCTTCCAACCGTCTCGCGGTACACCACATTGAACAGTGTCAGCTTCTCTTCCGGATTTTTTGAAACTACCCGGAGATTCATCGCTTTCTTTCCAAGTGTCGTTCCTGTCAGATAGGTAAATGCAATAAAATATAACACTTTCAGAGCATACAGTATGATATCTTTCAACGAATAATGAAACAGGATATCCGTTCCCGTTATCGCACCACCGCCAGCCAGTGAGATACCTGCAAATATCAGCCGCACGATCAGGAGGCCTGCAAATACTACCACACTGTCGATCATATAAGCCGCCATCCGCACCCAGAACCCTGCATACTCCAGATTCCCACTGGCACAGCAACTGTTCTGTCTGGCTAACTTCTCCTGATTATCGTAACTGTTCTGCATAGTACATCGGCACCCCGCTTTCTACACTTTTGGCGGTTTCCGTCAGAACCTGCGCTTCTGACTTCGGAACTAATGATTCTGCTTTGGAAAACAGCGACTGCAAAAGTCCTTCATCTGATTCCATCTCATAAAATGTAGATGTTCCAAGTTTTTTGCTCATTGCATCTTTCATATCCGGATACAGACTGATCTCATCGATCAGACCGTTGTTCTTCGCCTGCTTTGCAGTATAAGTTCTTCCGTCTGCCAGTTTCTTTACATCCTCCACTGACATATCACGGCCGTCTGCCACGATATTCACGAATTTCTCATAAGCTTCATTGATCTGATCCTGATAAATAGCAATCTGCTCGTCCGTAAATTTGCTGCTGTCCTTATTCTTTCCGCTCGTGATACTTACATAACGGATTCCAAGCTTTTTATACAGCCCGGACATATCATATCCTGACATGATCACACCGATGGAACCGGTCGTTGTATTCGAATTTGCATAGATTTTATCCGATGCCATAGACACCATATATCCACCGGATGCCGCATAATGTGCCATATAATCCCAGATCGGACGTTTTGTTGTCTCTTTATATTCTTTCAGTTTCTGATACAGTTCTTCGGATTCATAGACAGTTCCTCCCGGAGAATCTACATACAGAAGAATTCCTTTATTGTTAGAATCATCCATCAATTCATCGATATAATTCATCGTTGAATCATGCTGATATCCACTGGATGCCTCCAGTGTACTGCTTCCACTCTGTTCCTGGATCGTACCTTCTACTCTTACGATTGCAATATAATCTTCAGACGGTGGATTAAACTGATACGAACCTCCGAGATTAATTATATCATCTGCACTGTTCTGAAGCAGATTTTTTGAAATTGTATTGGTAAATACGCTGGCAGCACTGACTCCAACGAACAGTGCTGCCGCTACTACCAGACCTATGATCTGTTTTTTCTTCATACGTAATCCTCTTGCTCTTTTTACCGAGCTTTTATCTGATATGAATGAATGTTTTTTTATTTACGAAGTTCGATTCCCATACCCTCGAGTGCCTTTAAGATACGGTCCATAGCTGCAGATACATCTGCATCTTCCAGAGTCTTATCCTTTGCACGGAATACGATAGAATATGCAACAGATTTGAATCCTGTTTTAATCTGAGCACCTTCGTAAATATCGAACAGTGAATAGCTTTCCAGATATTCACCGCCCTTGCTTTCGATCACATCTTCAATCTGTCCTACCAAAATCTCTTTTGGCATTACCATACTGATGTCACGTGTCACTGCAGGGAATTTTGCAATTCCTGTATATTTACGATCAAATGTTGCTCTTGCTACGATCTCTGGCATATCGATTACTGCAATGTAGGCTCTTGTTCCGATTCCATAGTTATCTGCAACTTCCGGATGTACTTCTCCAAGATATCCGACTACTACACCATCATAAATGATGTTTGCCTGACGTCCCGGGTGAAGGAATGATTTTCCTGCATTCGGATCGTATTTTTCTTTCTTATGAAGTCCTACTTTATCGAAGAACTCTTCTACGACACCCTTCATAGTGAAGAAGTCGCCTTCGCCATACATACCAAGTGTGAACTGTACTCTTTCATCCGGCAGTTCTGTAAGTGGAAGTGCCTTTGGGAGATAAATGTTAGCCAGTTCGTATAATTTTACGTCTTTATTTCTTCTGTTATAGTTTGTTGCAAGTGATGTCAGCATACCATTCAAAGAAGATGTACGCATGATACTATAATCTTCTCCCAGTGGGTTCATGATTGGAATAGCCTTACGAAGATCAGAATCTTCCGGAATTAGAAGCTTGTCAAATACCTTCGGGCTTTCGAATGAATATGTCATTCCCTGGCTGAATCCGCAGAACTCAGCGATATCACGTGCAACCTGCTCTACTCTTAACTTGAATGATAATTTTCCTGTTGTAGCTTCTCCGCTTGGAAGTGTGGTCGGAATGTTATCATATCCATAGAATCTTGCAACTTCTTCTGCAAGATCAGCAATACGGAATAAGTCATGACGGAAAGTAGGAGCGATGACTTCGCTTGTCTCTTCGTCGAATTCCAGATCAATCTTCCTGAAATATCCAAGCATCTCTTCTTTGGAAATGTCTGTTCCGAGAAGTTTATTGATCTTATCTGCATCAAATGGTACTCTTACAGGTTCTTTCTTCTTGCTGTATACATCGACCATTCCTCCGACAACTTCACCGGCTCCGAGTTCTTCGATCAGCTGACATGCACGGTCGATGGCCGCTTCTGCATTGTTCGGATCCAGTCCTTTTTCAAATTTACCGGAGGCATCGGTACGAAGTCCGATCTTCTTGCTTGATTTACGGATGTTGGTTCCATCAAAGCAAGCTGCTTCGAATAACATTGTCTGAACATCGTCTGTGATCATAGAGTTTTCTCCACCCATGATACCTGCGATACCGATGGATTTCTTACCGTCACAGATCATCAGTACAGATTCATCCATCTCTCTTTCCTGTCCGTCAAGAGTTGTGAATTTCTCACCTTTTTCTGCAGTACGCACTACAATTTCTTTTCCTTCGATCGTATCAAGGTCATATGCATGCATTGGCTGTCCGTATTCTTCCATTACATAGTTTGTAATATCAACCAGGTTGTTGATCGGGCGGATTCCTACAGAAGCCAGACGTCTCTGCATCCATTTTGGAGATGGTCCGATCTTAATGTTCTTTACGATTCTTGCACAATATCTTGGGCAAAGTTCCGGATTCTTAACGGTTACTTTGATATAATCTGCTGCATTCTCATCATTTCCTGTTGGTGTGACAACAGGTGGATAGAACGCTTTATTAAATGTAGCTGCTGCCTCTCTTGCAATACCTACAACACTGAAGCAATCTACACGGTTAGATGTGATCTCATATTCTACAACGACATCATCGAGGCCAAGTGATTTGATCGCACTCTCGCCTACAACGGCATCATCGTCGAAGATATAGATTCCGTATTCCGGAGCTTCCGGATACATCTCTCTGTTTGAACCAAGTTCTTCGATGGAACACATCATACCATCGCTTTCTACGCCGCGGAGCTTTCCTTTTTTAATCTTGATCCCGCCTTCTACGCGCTGTCCAGGTTCATGTCCGCCTGCCACACGTCCGCCTGCTAATACAACCGGTACTTTGTCTCCTTCTTTCACATTCGGAGCACCTGTTACGATCTGAATCGTCTCTGTTCCGATATTTACCTGACAGATGATCAGCTTATCTGCGTCCGGATGTTTCTCAATCTTGTCAATTTGTCCGATCACGATCTTATCAAGATCCGCATCTAATTTTTCAAAACCTTCGACTTTTGTACCAGACAAAGTCATTGCATCTGTATATTCCTGAGCTGTTACATCAAGATCCGGAACATACGCTTTTATCCATGATAATGAAGTATTCATTTATAAATCTCCTTTTCGTATTATTACTTGTGCTCGCTAGAACTGTTTTAAGAATCTGATATCATTTTCGTATAACAGTCTCATATCATCGATCTCGTACTTCAGAAGTGCGATACGTTCCAGTCCTACACCGAATGCGAATCCTGTATATTCTTCCGGATCAATTCCGCACATTTCCAGTACGTGTGGATGTACCATACCACATCCGAGGATCTCGATCCATCCGGATCCTTTACAGAAACGGCATCCTTTTCCACCGCATTTGAAGCAGCTTACATCCATCTCGGCACTTGGCTCTGTGAATGGGAAATGATGTGGTCTAAATTTTGTCTTTGTGTCTTCTCCGAATAATTCTTTTGCAAATACTTCCAGTGTTCCCTTTAAGTCAGCAAATGAAATATTCTTGTCGATGATCAGTCCTTCGATCTGATGGAAAGAAGGTGAATGTGTTGCATCTACTTCGTCTGAACGGAATACACGTCCCGGTGACAGGATACAGATTGGAAGCTTGCCCTGCTCCATAATACGTGCCTGTACAGGAGATGTCTGTGTCCTGAGCACGATGTCTTTATTAATATAGAATGTGTCCTGCTCATCCTTTGCCGGATGTCCGTCCGGGATGTTCAGTTTACGGAAGTTGTACTCATCATACTCGATCTCAGGTCCTTCTACGACTTCGTATCCCATACCTGTAAATACACGCTCTACTTCTTCCAGTGCAATTGTATTCGGATGACGGTGTCCGACACAATTTTTCTTAGCCGGAAGTGTAACATCGATCACTTCTTTTTTCAGCTTTTCTGCACGGATTGCCTTTTCCATCTTTTCTTTATTTTCTTCCAGAACAGCTTCAATTGCCGCCCTTGTCTCGTTTACCATCTGTCCGACCTTCGGTCTGTCCTCCGGTGCAACGTCTTTCATACCTTTTAATACAGCGGTAAGTTCTCCCTTTTTACCAAGGAACTTTACACGCACATCATTCAGTTTTTCCGGCATATCGGCAGCTTCAATTGCCTTCAATGCTTCATCTTTGATGTTCTGCAGTCTTTCTTTCATCATTTTCTTCCTTTCTCCGCATATCTTTATATCAGCGTATGCTTTTTGGTATTAAAAAAGCCCCGCCCCAAAAGGGACGAGACATATAACCCGTGGTACCACCCTGATTCCCGTAAAAACTTTTACGGACACTCATTATTGCGTAACGTGCATCATACGGCGTTCTCTACTGTTATTTCAAGAACACAGCTCACGCGGGAAATTCATTTACCATCTGAACCCAAGGGAACTTTCAGCCTGTTGATTCCCTCTCTCTATCGGAAAATGGCTCACTACTTACACGGTCATTGCCTTTATCTCATAATACTTAATTATTGTATCATATGGCTCAGAGTTGTCAAGTCAGAAATTCTACCCCTGCTCCATATCCCGCAAAATCATATTTACTTCTCCGCCCAGCAGTAAGATATACATACAAAAATACAGCCACAACATGATCAATACAATCGTTGTCAGACTCCCATACATTGATGAAAATCCTTTAAAAATATCCAGATAGACCGAGAAAATCCAGGATACGATCATCCATCCGACTGCTGAAAATGCAGCTCCCATCAGCTGGATTCTCAACTGTACAATGTGGTTCGGCAGGAATTTATAGATCATCATCGTAAATACAAACAGTAATACCGGCGTGATGATTCCGCGAATCCGCATGATCTGATCCACCAAGCGTTCCATCACCGGATAGTGTTCCGTTACAAACAGATTCAACGTATTACCGAACACCGATAATACCAGTAGAAAAATGATCACAATTATAAATGCCACTGTATAAAAGGTTGCACGTATTCGCAAAATAATATAATTACGTGTCTCTTTACAGTCATAGACACAGTTCAAACCTGTCGTCAGTGCCAGCACCCCTTTCCCGGCTGACCAGAGTGCAACAATAATAGTCAGCGAGATGATTCCGCCGGACTGATTATAAACCTGATTAACGATCGATGTGATCAGACTGTCTACGGATTTTGGAAACACCTGAAGAACCGCTGTCATAACATCTGCCTTCGTAACCGGTGTATACTGTACCAATGTAATCAGCAGTAAAATGATCGGAATCATACTGAGCATAAAGAAATACGCTGCCTGTGCAGCATAGGCACCTACATGATCTTTTCCGACCTGTCCGGTTATTTCCATTACTTTATCATATAGAAACTTAACTTTTTTCATTCTTATCTCCCAAAATATTCGTCTCTATATTCTACCCGATTTTCATTTATTTGTCTATTAGAAATTATTCTGTTTCTTGTTATGTTTTTTCAAATACTTTTTCATTGATTATACTTATCATTCAATTGTCGTTCCGGGATAGAACATTTGCAGTATTTGCTGATAATTCTTTCCTTTTTTTGCCATTTCATTTGCTCCGTTCTGACTCATGCCAATACCGTGTCCATATCCACCACCCTTAATCTTGAAGATGTTTCCTTTCTTTTCTACTTTAAAAAAGGCACTCGGAAGAAGTCTGCTTCCCTTTACAGCTGTCCCGTCCTGTTTCTTTATCTCATATCCGCTTCCCCCCAGTGCTCTGCGGATCTTATTTTCCGTATCAACAACAACTGTTCCCAGATCTCCTGATACTTTTATCTGTAACGCTGCACCGCCCGGTCCGCTTTTCGTCACCTCCAGTGACTGAACAGTTCCTATATTCTTTTTTGTATTCTCTGCGATCATTTTGGACAATGTATTCTGATCTATATCTGCTTCCCACCGGTACCATGGAAGATTTTTCTCATAATCACCTGTCTGATCTTTCACTTCTACAGACTGAAGATATGCATTTTCTGCCTTCTCTTTCGTTCCCCACGCAGCCATCGTTGTTGTCTTTCCGCAGGATGTCGAATAGTAATAGGCGGTTATAATATTTCCATTATATTTCAATACTTTTCCTGCCGTCTCCTGTACAGCCTCTGTTGCAGCTTGTTGCGATGCCGAATTATTATACACCTGGTAATCCGTACTGTCATTCACATGAGCCTGATATTCCGGATATGCATAATCCATAATCTGCCGGTATGCATAACTTCTTGCGCATATCGCCTGGGCCTTTAATGCTTCCTTCTGATATGATGCAGGCATCTCACTCGGAACCACTTTACACAGATAATTCTCCAGCGGAAGTTCATTTACCATCACAACCCCTTCTGATGTGGCATACAGATCCAACGCACCTGCATAAGACGGATTCCCATAGCCCCGCCTGATGCTGCGAACGGTTATCTCTCCTCCATCAATTGCCTGTATACGGATCTTTCCGTTTTGAAATCCCGTATCTTCTTTTGTGATCTTAATTTTTTCATTTCCTGCAGTTTCTTCCAGCCCATCCTTCTTTTCAATTCTTAAGCCTCCCGCTGCACTGATTTCTACCTCTCTATGTACGATCTGCTGATATCCATCTGTCATGATCAATACCCGGATATTTCTCTGAGAATCCGCATCCTTTTCCGGGGTTTTGTCTTTACTTTCACTTTCTTCCTCTCTGTCTTTCGATGATACTGTTTTCCACAATTCTTCCCACCGGCTCTGAATCGATATTCCCGGATAGGACTCCTTCTTTCCGGCTGCATTTTTTTCTAACCCGGATTTCAGCCCTGTAATCAGACACAGCAGCAATAAAATCCATGCAATGTAGATGCTATAATGCCTGTTGTTCCGTTTCCGCACTTTATTTTCCTTTCTTTGACTGTCTTTCTCAGATCCGCTTACCTGAACCTGATGGCGATTTCAAAAAAAGACAGCCGTTAAAACGACTGTCTTTTATCTTTTGTATATTCCCCAAAATGCCGGTTCCTGTATTCTGACTCCTAGCACCCGCTAGGTGGGTATCCGCATCTGCTTTTCTGCCTTCCACTGCAAAGTCGATGGCCTGACATATTACAGAGATGTAAGACTCCCGTTTAAAGTATTGTAGGTTCAAAACTACAAGAGTATCGAACATTTCAGGTTTCCACTGCACTTATTATAACCCATTTACATGGATTTTACAACCCTTTACAATTGTCTGATTTTAATCAGATAGATAAGTGTCTCTTATAACTGTGGTCCTGCTGAAACTAAAGCTTTACCAGCTTCATTTCCTTCATATTTAGCAAAGTTCTTGATGAATCTTGTAGCAAGATCTTTTGCTTTTTCATCCCACTCAGCTGCATCGGCATATGTGTCACGAGGATCAAGGATTCCTGTGTCAACACCGGTAAGTTCTGTAGGTACTTCGAAGTTGAAGTATGGAATTGTCTTTGTTGGAGCATTCTTGATGTCTCCGTTCAGGATGGCATCAATGATTCCACGTGTATCCTTGATAGAGATACGTTTTCCTGTTCCGTTCCATCCTGTGTTAACCAGGTATGCTTTTGCACCGCTCTTCTCCATCTTCTTAACAAGTTCCTCTGCATATTTTGTAGGATGCAGTTCCAGGAATGCCTGTCCGAAGCAAGCTGAGAATGTAGGTGTAGGCTCTGTGATTCCACGCTCTGTACCTGCAAGTTTTGCTGTAAATCCTGACAGGAAGTAGTACTGTGTCTGCTCTGGTGTCAGTACAGATACCGGTGGAAGTACTCCGAATGCATCAGCTGACAGGAAGATTACATTTTTAGCAGCAGGTGCTGAAGATACAGGACGCACGATATTTTCAATATGATTGATCGGGTAAGATACACGTGTATTCTCTGTTACACTCTTATCTGCGAAATCAATCTTTCCATTTTCATCAAGTGTTACGTTCTCAAGAAGTGCGTTACGCTTGATTGCATTGTAGATATCCGGCTCAGACTCTTTGTCAAGGTTAATAACCTTAGCATAGCATCCGCCTTCAAAGTTAAATACTCCGTTGTCATCCCATCCGTGCTCGTCATCACCGATCAGAAGACGCTTAGGATCTGTAGAAAGTGTTGTCTTTCCTGTTCCTGAAAGTCCGAAGAAGATTGCTGTATTCTCTCCGTTCAGATCTGTATTGGCTGAGCAGTGCATAGAAGCCATTCCCTTAAGTGGGAGGAAGTAGTTCATCATAGAGAACATACCTTTCTTCATTTCTCCGCCGTACCATGTATTCACGATAACCTGCTCTTTACTTGTAATGTTAAACATTACTGCTGTCTCTGAATTCAGTCCTAATTCTTTGTAATTTTCAACTTTTGCTTTAGAAGCATTGTATACTACGAAGTCTGGCTCAAAATTCTCAAGTTCTTCTTCTGAAGGTTTGATGAACATATTTGTTACAAAATGTGCCTGCCAAGCTACTTCTACGATGAAACGGATTGCCATACGTGTGTCTTTGTTTGCTCCGCAGAATGCATCTACAACATAAAGTTTCTTGTTAGAAAGTTCTTTGATTGCAATATCTTTTACTGCGTCCCAAGCTTCCTGTGTTGCAGGATGGTTATCATTCTTATATTCATCAGATGTCCACCATACAGTATCTTTTGAATTCTCATCAACTACGATGAACTTATCTTTAGGAGAACGTCCAGTATAGATACCTGTCATTACATTGACTGCACCAAGTTCACTTTCCTGTCCTTTTTCAAAACCTTCCAGTTCCGGTTTTGTCTCTTCCTCAAATAATAATTCATAAGAAGGATTGTGCACGATTTCCGTCGTTCCTGAAATGCCATACTTACTTAAATCGATTTTAGCCATCTTCATTTAACCTCTTTTCTTTTATTTACTGCTGTATATTTATAAATTCTGGTTTTTCATACTCTCCCACAACAGCATTTGCCTTATTATTGCATTTTTCTGCGCAAAAGTCAACACTTTAACAATCTTTTCAAAGCACTATTTTGCAACTCCTATATCTTAATCCGTTATTTTTTCTGCTTTTATTCTTTTATATAGTTCAAAAATGCAAGATTTTTATAGAAACCTTGCATTTAGTATTTTTTATCGATTATGAATTTTATTTATTTTTAATATAAAGTTTTATACTTCTAAAATATTCTTTACTGTGTCTTTCATTTTATCTGCATCACATTCCAGATCATGCAGGATATTAGCATTCAGAATATCTTTGATTGCCTGTGGCATCTCACGTCCGGATGTTTCTTCCAAAACACTCAGAAGGCTGAATTCATCCTGATCAGCATACTTCGGATCGATTGCGCTCATCACACTCTTCACGAATTTGTACGGACTTGCAGTCGACGCGATCACACATTTCTTATCGTCGCCACTGTTCTTCTGATAACAGCCGCATACATACGACGCTACACTTGTATGCGTGTCCATAACATATCCTGTCTTATCGTATACTTTTTTAATATTCTCTGCGCACTCTTCTTCTGTTGCGTACCCTGCTGCGAAATCAGCAAGACGCTCCTTCATATCTTCTGTGATTGTATATTTTCCGGCGGATTTTAATGCTTCCATCATATCCTTCGTCTTCTGATCATCATCCCCGCTGATTCTGTAGATCAGACGTTCCAGATTGCTGGAGATCAGAATATCCATGGATGGGGATGTAGTGAGGATAAACTCACGGTTTCTGTCATAATCTCCTGTCTGGAAGAAGTCAAACAATACCTTATTGTCATTTGAAGCACATACCAGCTTATCAATCGGTACTCCCATCTGTTTTGCATAATATGCAGCCAGGATATTTCCAAAGTTACCTGTCGGTACTACCACATTGATCTTTTCACCATCTTCAATCTCTTCATTTTCCAGAAGTTTTGCATATGCATTGACGTAATATACCACCTGTGGAACCAGACGTCCGATATTGATAGAGTTGGCTGATGAAAACTGATAGCCTTTCTTTGCGAGTTCTTCCGCCAGTTCTGTATCTTCGAACATCGCTTTCACACCACTCTGTGCATTATCGAAATTGCCATGGATCGCTACTACGTTTACATTCTCTCCTCTCTGTGTCACCATCTGGAGTTCCTGTACCTTGCTGACACCATTCTTTGGATAGAATACGATGATCCTCGTTCCTTCCACATCCGCAAAGCCTGCAAGTGCGGCCTTTCCTGTATCTCCGGATGTTGCAGTCAGAATCACGATCTCATTTTTAACGTCGTTCTTCTTTGCCGAAGTTGTCATCAGATGCGGCAGGATTGATAATGCCATATCTTTGAATGCGATTGTTGCACCATGGAACAATTCCATGTAATAAGTATCATCTACTTTTACGAGCGGCGCAATTTCTTCTGTGTCAAATTTGCTGTCATATGCTTTATCAATACAGTTTTTCAGTTCCTCTTCTGTAAAATCTGTCAGGAACTGCTTCATTACGAGATATGCGATCTCCTGATATGTCTTTCCTTTCAGATCTGACATTGTTACATCCAGCTTTGGAAGTTCTGATGGTACAAAAAGTCCGCCATCCGGAGCAAGTCCTTTCAGAATTGCCTCTGATGCTGTTACTTTCAGATTAGAATTTCTTGTACTTTTGTAATATAAACCCATGCCAACGCTCTCCTTATTATGATTACTTTCTCTTACTGTTTGTATATTTTACCAGTCCGCCTGCTGCGATCAGTTTCTGCATGAACTCTGGAAACGGCTGTCCCTTGAATTCTGTTCCTTTTGTTCTGTCATAGATCTTACCGCTGTCAAAATCAATCTCTACTTCATCACCTGCTTCAATTGCTTTTGCAGCCTCCGGACACTCAATGATCGGAAGTCCGATGTTGATCGCATTGCGATAGAAAATTCTTGCAAATGTCTCTGCAATAACGCAACTGACACCTGCTGTCTTAAGACATAACGGTGCATGTTCTCTGGAAGAACCACATCCAAAGTTCTTGTTGGCAACAATGATATCTCCAGGCTGTACCTTATTGACGAATTCAGGATCGATATCTGCCATTGCATGGCTCGCAAGCTCCTGTGCATCATAAGAATTCAGATATCTTGCCGGGATGATTACGTCTGTATCTACGTTATCGCCGTATTTAAAAACATGTCCTAAAGCTTTCATTATTTGTCACCTACTTTCTCTGGATTTGCGATGTATCCTGCGATCGCACTTGCTGCTGCTACTTCCGGTGATGCCAGATAAATCAGAGAATCTACATGTCCCATTCTTCCTACAAAGTTACGGTTTGTTGTAGATACACATTTTTCTCCTGCTGCCATAACGCCCATATGTCCACCCATACAAGGTCCGCAGCTTGGTGTATTGACTGCACATCCTGCGTCTACGAAAATTTCCAGAAGACCTTCTCTGATACACTGTTTGTATATCTTCTGTGTAGCCGGAATGACCATAACACGTACATCCGGATGAACCGTATGTCCCTGAAGAATGGCAGCTGCTTTTCTCATATCTTCCATTCTTCCGTTTGTACAGGATCCTATCACAACCTGATCGATTTTGATCGGTTCCATTGCCTCGATCTCGTCAATTGTCTTCGCATTTCCCGGAAGATGTGGAAATGCAACGGTTGGACGGACTTCTGAAAGATCAATCTCTACAATACTTTCGTATTCCGCATCTTCGTCCGCTTCATATACATGATAGTCTTTCTTTGTATGTTCTTTTAAATATTCTTCTGTCTTCTCATCTACCGGGAAGATTCCGTTCTTGGCTCCGGCTTCGATCGCCATATTTGCCATTGTGAATCTGTCTGCCATAGAAAGATTCCTGATTCCGTCTCCGGTAAATTCCATAGATTTATAAAGCGCACCATCTACACCGATCTTGCCGATGATATGAATGATGATATCTTTACCGCTTACATATCTGCCCGGTTTCCCTGTCAGTACGAACTTGATCGCACTCGGAACTTTGAACCACAGTTCTCCCATTGCCATACCTGTTGCAATATCCGTCGTTCCGACACCTGTCGAAAATGCACCAAGTGCACCATATGTGCAAGTATGCGAATCTGCTCCGATGATACATTCACCTGCTGCAACCACTCCTGCTTCCGGAAGAATTGCATGTTCTACTCCTGATTTTCCCTGTTCAAAATACCAGCTGAGCCCCTGATCTTTGGCAAACTCACGGATTGCTTTTGAGTTCTCCGCAGACTTGATGTCTTTGTTCGGTGTAAAATGGTCCGGAACAAGAACTACTTTATCTTTATCAAATACTTTATCTGCCATCTGTCTGAAGATTGGTAATGCCATAGGACCTGTAATATCATTTGCCATGACTACATCTAATTTTGCTTCTATTAACTGACCGGCTGTCACACTGTCGAGACCAGCATGTGCTGCCAATATCTTCTGTGTCATCGTCATTCCCATAACGAATCTCTACCTCCTTGATTCTCATAATTTTATACTGTATTTTAGCACAGTAAAAAAGGGCATGCAAGAAATTATAAATTTTAATGCATAATTTTTCAAAAATACATCTTCTTTTTATTTCTGTTTTTTTATATTATGCAGGTATGGAATTTCAATCGGATCAATCGGTGTTGCCGGATTTTCAATCTTTCCTTTCAAGGTTCTTTTTCGTTTTTTCAGAAGTGCCCCGCCCTTATTATAGAACCAGAATGAATACGTCAGGATCTTATGCGCCGGTCCCATCTTGTCTTTGGCTGTCTTTCCGTACAACACGCCTCCGGCCTCAATTGCCGCTTTACTCCGTATCAGGGCGATCAGTTCCGTCTCACAGGTCACTCTTTCCGGAAGAATGGTATAGCCTGTCCCTATGCAGTCCGGTCTGTGTGCGTCACTTCCGCCGATTCCCGGCTTTTTGTATTTCTCTGCAAGTTTCCTTGCTCCTTCATTCGATTCTGCTGATTCACATGCATTAAACGCCTCAATGAAATCAAACCTTTTGATCAGTTCCGGTGATTTATAAAACCTTCCCGTATTAGTAAAACTCAGATACTTTTCCCCGCATGGATGTGCCGGTCCGAGAATTCCTCCGTGTCTGTGCACAAAGTCAATCAGAACTGACACCGGGAGTCCCTTTACTTCCAGAAGACGCATCTTTACACCTTCCGGCATAATACAAATGATATGTCCCGCATCCAGAGTATCATACTCGATTCCTTTCAACACAACAAAATCTTCATGTACCTTGCCTTTCATATGATATTTCCAATGACGATAACCATGATACGTATCGTGATCTGTGATCAGCATCCCGTCAAATCCTTTTTTCTTCAGGGTTGTGATGTATTCGTCCAAGCTTACCCTGCTGTCTACTGAGCCTTCCCGCACATGGCAATGCATATCCAATTTCATAAGTAAGCCTCCTTAACTTTATTCTTAGCAACATTATAGCACATCCCTTATAACAAAAATACCCGTTGCAGATCTTAATTTTCTGCAACGGGTATATATTTTTTGCTTTAGTCAATATCATCCGCATGAAGAACTACGACATCCGAATCGTCTGTCTCGAATATCTCGACATCATCTTCATCCAGGAATCCGCCTTCCGGCACATCCGTCATTTTGACATCTACATTTTCCTCATCATCTGTATCTTCCGGCTCCGGCTTATCATCGTCTATGTCAAATATCTCTGTCACCGTCTCTTCCGGTTCTCCCTGATCTCCCTGATCTCCCTGATCTCCGGCTTCCGTTTCTTCCTCCTGAGATTCTTCCACATCTCCATCATCGAGAAGCATTCTGGCCTTTTCTACTTCCGATTCCATCGAAACCTGTTCTTTGATCTTTTTCGAAAATATTTTTTCCCTCTTTCCGATCTTTCTCGACTGCATCATTGTCTGAACCGTGATGCCAATTACTGCGATCGCTGCACTCATTACATATCCGATCCAGCCAATCTTTGTCATCCCAAGAAGAAACGGAAGTGCCATTCCTGCTTCCACTCCTCCTACAATACCGGTTACAAAGATGACCAGGAATTCCGCAAAGATGACTGTCAGTATTGCGATGACCAGTGCAACCGCTGCGCAGATTCCAAGTACTATAACTGACCGCGCTTCCACAAGGGTAACAAATGTCCCCCATGATCCCAAGAAAGTCATAATAAATATTCCGAATTTTCGTAGTACTGCACACATGATACACAATACCACTCCGCACACGGCAATTGTCGCAACCATCTTTGTCGTATCAAGACCTGCCACTGTTCCGATCACTGCTCCGATCACTGCTCCGGTTCCAAGTCCCATCATCGCCGAAAGTACTCTTACAAGCTTCAGACCAAACAATGAAATAATCACACCCACTACAACAATCGCAATCAGCACACCCATTATCTCCGGTGTCTTCCCTGCAACAAATATACTCGTGGGCCCATCTGCCGAATTAAAAACTGATGTAAAGTTCTCCATATTCATACCCGTTTCTCCTTTGCCCCTTATTATGCTTTAAGAATAGAAAAGACTGTGCCTCCGAAGATTCACAGCCTTTGGTTCCTTATATCCGCCTCTAGAATGCTACTGCTCCTGTCTCTGTTCCATTAATAACATAGTATACTGCAGATTCTTCTGGTTTTATGTATAACTCCATCGTCTTGATATCTCCGATTTTCTTTCCAGAAGATGTCCATGCCTTCTTTACTCTTGCGATCATATCTTTTTCTTCTACCTGTTTTCCAAAGTATTCTACAAACGCACTTACTTTGATTTCTTTTTTTGCTGTTGTTTTTCTCGCAGTTGTCTTCTTTGCTGTCGTCTTCTTTGCTGCTGTCTTTGTCTCAGCTTCAGCTTTCTTGACAGATTCTGTCTTTACAGCTTTGTCTTCAACTTTTTTCTCGGCCTTCTTTGCTTCCGGCTTAGCTGTTTCTTCTTTTGTAGTCGGTTTTACTGGCTCGGTCTTTGGAGCTGCTGTTTTTACCGGCTCCTTCTCTATCTTCTTCGGCTCTGTTGCTGCCACTGCCTTTACTGTCTCTGCTTTCTTCGTTGTCTCTGCTTTTTCTGATGTCTTTGTCACTGGTGCAGTTACTTTTGCAGTTACATCCTTTGTGGTTGCTGTTGTTACTTTTTTTGTAGCCATTTCATTTCCTCCTAAATCTCTCTAAGCCTCATCACCTAGTTGTCAATATTATAACACATTCTTCCAAAAATGCAATTCTATGCCACAGACAGCATTCTACACTCCGGTCAGCTCCAGGATCAGACCTGCGATCACAGCAATCACATACAATACTGCTATAATTTTTATATTTTCCTTCTTATCCGGATTCACTTTGAACAATACTACAAGCCCGATACCGGCTCCCGTGCAAAGTCCCGCAATCACAGAGGAAAAAGAAATTGCTCCACTCAGATACAGCTGTGTCAGAATCACGGATGCCGCACAATTTGGAATCAGGCCGATCAAAGCCGCAATTGCCGGCTGGAACACAGTATCTCCAAGCATCATAGCTGAAATCTTGTCAATTCCAAGTATGTCAATACACAGATTTAAAATAAACGTAAATACAAACAGATACAAAAAAATCTTTCCCGTATGGCGAAGTGCAGGTTTTACTATTCCAGCCGAATGATTGTGACATCCACAGTCATGACAGAGTTCTCCTTCATGATGCGGCACTGCAATTTCTTTTTTAAAGAAAATATCTACCAGATATCCTGCAATAATTGCAATGATCACTTTTGCCAGAAGCAGCACACCGATCTTTCCTGCATGTTCCGGATTTCCCATTATAATAAGTATTGCCTCATCCGATGTGGCTAGAAACACTGCGATCAATGTTCCAACCGTAATGATTCCGCCTGAATACAGATTTGCTGCCATAACCGAAAATCCACACTGAGGGACACATCCTACGATTGCTCCTACAACCGGTCCTGCCTTATCTACTTTCACCATGAGTTTTTTTGTAAAATCACTGGAATAATGCTCCAGTGCCTCTATCAGCAGAAATGCAAGAAACAGGAATGGAAGCATCTTCACACAATCGATTGCCGCATCCAGTAATATATCAATAAACATTTCCATATCTACCGTCTCTCCTTTATTCTTTTTTTCATAACATTTTTATTCTAGATGTTATGGTCGTATTTTTCAAGCAAAATATGTAGTCTTACTTTGTATATTTTTCTCATTTATCCTGTAATTTTCACTCTTTTTTTCTGTATAATACATTATATACAGACTATTTTTACAGAAAGGATGTGGCCATATGAGTACTTTTGAATGATCCCTGTATATTTAACCGTAATATTTTTCATAATATGCCTAACATGCTTATAAAAATACTTCCGGATTGCAAAGAGTATGAGGATATTGTAAAAGTATGCCATACAGAAGGCATGCATCTGAAATTATATTCAGATATTCAGAATACAGAAACGGTACTTGGATTTGAATCATAATGTTTAAGGGCAATAAGAAATGAGCGGCATACGCCGCTCATTTCTTATTACATCTTTCATTTCATTGTCCGTTATCTTTTATAGATTCCTTCCAGCACATTAACCGTTCCTTCGATTCCAAGAAGGCTTGCATTCAGTAATATGTCATGAGAACTGATGCTTCCCCATTCCTGTCCTGTATGAGTTTCATAATAATATTTTCGTTCTCTGTCCATACGTTTGATGCGATCCAGAGCTTTCTTCTCAGACACATCGTATCTTTCCGCTATACGTTTGATGCGGTCAGCCCGGTCAGCACAGATGAATACGTTAATGCAGTTTGGATTGTCCTTCAGGATATAGTCTGCACATCTGCCCACGATCACACATGGCCCACGTTCTGCAAGTTTTTTGATGATCTCCGTCTGCAGTTCATACATCTGCTCAGATAACGGCTGCACATATTCTTCCGAATTAATATAGGAAGAATATCCCATCGGTGTGATCAGATAACTGGATACGAAACTGTTAAGAGAAGTCTCATCAATCGCCTTTGCTGTCTCTTCTCTGATATCCATCTTCTCTGCTGCCATTCTGACAAGATTGTTATCATATAACGGAATATCCAGTCTTGTTGCAAGAAGATTGCCAATCTCATGTCCGCCGCTTCCAAATTGTCTGCCTATTGTTATGATCTTATGTGTCGTCATAGGTATCCCTCCTTCGGATGAAAGTATCACGATTTCTTTGTCTATCATTATACATTGATTCGTCAGAAAATACCATATGTTTTTAATGATTAATCAGTTAATTCCTCGCATTTTTCTGTTGGATAGATTACTCCCTCTTTCATAACAAATGCACAGTCTAATAATGCATACGGATCTGTCATCAGGTCTCTTTTCCATGCTGCAATATCTGCATATTTTCCCGGTTCCAGTGTACCGATCTTATCTTCCAGCTGAAGTATCTCTGAATTAACCTTTGTTGCCGCATGTAAGGTACGGAAAGTGCCCATGCCGCTCTCCATCCACGCTTTAAATTCATATCCACTTTCATAATTCTGATGTGTTGCAACCATGTCCGTGCCGTATCCTAACTTACACTTGCAATTTTTGATCACTTCACGACCTTCCTGCAATGCGTCTTTATAATATTCCAGTTTAATTCTATATTCTTCCTGCTTGGTCTGTATCATAACCGGATCATAATGTACCGCTTCTTCGTACGGGCAGAATGTAGGAACAACATATACATCATTATCTATGATCATCTGTGCCGTTTCTTCATCCATAAGTGAACAATGTTCCATTCCGTCAATTCCGAATTTTATCAGTTTCTGCATATGATCTACACTATATACATGTGCTGTAACAGTCTTTCCCCATTCATGGGCAGTATCCATGATTGCTTTCAGCTCTTCATCATTCATCTGCTGTTGTGACGGATTATCATATGGCGTAAAGAAGCCTCCCGTTGCCATGATCTTAATAAAATCCGCACCATATTTTATCTCTTCTCTGACCGCATTTACAAAGAAATCTTTTCCGGCTCCGAGACTCAATCTCAGGTTCTGCACTATATTAGATAATTCTGGATTTCTTGCAAATCCCTGCGACAGATCACCATGGCTTCCTGCCGCACACAGAAATCTAGGTGCTGCCACAATTCTCGATCCTGTGATATACCCTTTTTCTATTGCTCTTTTTACATCCAGAACTCCAAAACCATTCGAAGTAATTCCTCCCGGATGTCTGACTGTTGTAAATCCTCTGGAAAGTGTTTTCTGTGCAGTTCTGATGATCGCGATCGTTTTTGCTTCTTCTGAAGTAGTATATACTTCTTCTCTTATTGTGTGCCAGTCTATATAATCCATATGCATATGCGCATCTATCATTCCCGGCGTAACGGTTGCATCCGAAAGATCCACCACTTCTGCTGTCTCCGGCTGTGGAATTTCTCTGCCAACAGCCTCTATCTTATTGTCTTTGACAAGTATCTTATATCCTTCTTTGAATTCCGCATCTATACCATTATAAAGTTTCCCACAAATAATATATGTATACTTACTCATACGCTGCTCCTTTCCATGAACACTATTTTACTTCTTTTTGTTTTTCTTTTTTATAATCCATCACATAGATGATTACCGATACTGCAATCGCAATCAGCATATAATATGCACTGTTTACTGCGGTAAAATAACAGAAAAACAGACAAATCGCCAATGGTACCAGAAAATACAAAAACTGTTTTTTCCCTTTCAGAACTGTCTGCGCAACCAGACCTCCGAACAATGCCGGTACAACATAATCAAATGCAGGCTTAATCACCGGAGATTCCAAAACCGGTGCAAGCGGAGTTGCAATCACAACACCTAACGCTACGATCACAACGGTTGTAATTACAGATGCTCCACATGCAATGATTGCCATTGTATGACATTCATCGGTATTCGGTTTAATTCCCAGTGAATTAATCGTTCCAATCGTTGCCGGCATTCTGAGATTTGTAACATTTCCGGTAATGTAGGACATATATAACGCTCCCGGTCCCATTACCGACATATATCCGATCGTTTCGGCCGGCCAATATGGTGCCATAAATAAAATCACTGCAACAAATCCAGGCCATAACGCTTTAAAATCCGGCCATATTCCATATACAAAACTAATTGCCACCGGAAATGCAGTCATCGCCACAAACAAAAGCAAGCTCGATGAAATTCCAAACCGGTGTATCCACCTGTGATATCCATTATCTGTCATGTTTTCCACATCCTTTCTCTTTCATTAAAAGATGATACAGGCTGCCGCCATCGCAACCAGCATACTGATCGTCATCAGATAATCCGACAACCATTTGGCCTTCGGTCTTTTGTTATGTATCCACACTAGCAATGCACCAACGGCGAAACTGATACAGAACACAACGCCTTTTGTTGACATTGCACTAAATCCATAAGATACCGATACATATGCCATAACTCCGGCAAGACATCCTGCTCCAATTGAAAGTACTAATTTCATATCAATCTTTTCGGCCTTTTCATACAACATGGAAATCGGTTTGATTGCAAGGGATGACCATAATACACAGGCGCTTCCTCCAATCGTCATAACCCACGCTGCAGCTACCCATCCTACGGCACTGTATTCATTTAATTTCATTGTTTCTCCCACACACTCCAATGCTGTGGTCGCTGCATAGGTCTCGTAATATGCGGATCCTATGATTGACAATCTCAACCACGGAAGCGGAACGCCCAGCAAAGGCATAAGTGAAAGTAAAACTAACAATACCGGCAAAGTCGGCATAATGCTGATCGTGATTCCTGTTGTTAAGCCCTTTTTTATCTGTTCCGGCCGAAGTCCTAATTCCAAAGCGTGTTTCCAGGCTTTTTTCATAAATACCAGACATTGTAAAATTACTGCCAGTAACAAGGCTCCTACCCACAGATACATCCACACAGCGTTACATATCTCTGTATATACCATATTTCTCCTCCATTCTTTTAGAAACCGTGGTCTGTTGTTAGTTATAATATTAACAATTCTCCCTGTCATTGTCAATCAATTTATCTGACTTCTTTTCTATTTTACCTATACATTTCTTATTTATTGTATGTTTTTACATTTATTTTCTTTCTTTTCCCGTCTTTCATCCGTACTTGCAGATACATACCTCAGTCTGTTTTTTATAAAATACGGATTACTTTTCTCAAACAGCTTCTATTGCATCCTTGGGTATAAAAAAAGACTACAGCAAAATACATTGCTGTAATCTTTTTTCTTTTATTATTTAACCTACTCTCATAAATTCAATATACAGGTCAAAACTGCGGCTTCCGTAATATCCTAACGAAAATGAACCATTCTGGACACACCAGTCCATAATAATCCCTCTTTCCAGAACCAGCACATCATGCGCCAGCTCCTCTACAGATATATCTGTCCGGATTTCCCCTTTTTTCTGACCCTCGGATATGATCTTTTTGACAAGATTGATATAATACCTGTCCGGATTCAAAAAATTATCCTGACTTTTTTTTGCCAATTGTGACTGGTAAAGTGCAGCCAGAAGTTCTGCTGATACATTTCCTTCAATAAAATACGACACATATTGACTGAGCTGTTTCAACTTCATCAGGCTGTCCTGATTTTGGTCCATATTTTCATAAAATTTTTCATATTCCCGGTCGAAAACGGAGTACAAGGAATTCAACAAATCTTCTTTCGCCTTAAAATAATAATAAAATCCACCTTTTGAAGTTCCCACTTTCCGGATGATATCATTTACTGTCGTATTCTCATAACCATTTTCGTAAAACAGTTCCCATGCTGTATCAATAATTTTCTGTCTTAGCTCTGCACCTTTTTTTATTCCCGCCATCTCATTCCTCACATTTCACTTTATATTTTATCGTATACAATCTTTCTGAAAAATGCAAGAAATATTTACACTACCTGTCGTCTTTCCTCTACCAGAAATCCTTTTTCCCTCAGTTCCTGCTCGATCAGATCCAGCGTCTCTTCGCTGTCGGCACTGACCTTATGATAATGATAATTAGATGTGATATTCTTAAGCGGACTTGACTTTCCGCTCCGGATATCTTCCATAAATGCGCCAACCTTTCTTCTGGAATTTAAGACCAGTTCCGCTTCCATTTTTCCATAGACTCTGTGATGGATCATTACATTATCCACACATCCTCCCAGATCAACGATCGTATTCAGTTCTTCTTCCAGTTGTTCATCCGTATGCTGGACTTTAAATATCCGGCACACTGTCTTCGGCTGATTCAATATATAGCCTCGGTTTGTAGATATGATCTCATATCCTGCTGCCCGGATCAGTGCAATATCCTGCACGATCACCTGACGGCTGACATTATAAAAGGAAGCAAGCTTTGTTCCGGATACCGGGGCTTTACTTTCCTGAATCTGTCTGATTATCTGCTCTCTTCTTTCAGATCCATGCATTTCCTGTTGCCACCTCCCATGTTCTTTTTCTAAATGATCTGCCTGTCCATGTATTTTCTCTATACACAGTAACTACATTATGATACCGCATGAAGATGCTTTAAGGAAATGTCTAAAATTGGAGCAGAGTGTGTCAATGCCCCGCTGGAAATATAATCTACACCAAGCGCAGTCAGTCTGCCGATATTCTCTTTTGTTACATTACCGGAACACTCAGTCTCCGCGCGTCCATCGATGATGCGGATTGCCTCCTGCATCTCCTCTGTGGACATATTATCGAGCATGATAATATCTGCCCCCGCTTCTACCGCTTCTTTTACCATATCCAGATTCTCCACTTCTACTTCAATCTTGCGTACAAATGGTGCATATTCTTTAGCCATCTTAATAGCTTTTGCTACACTTCCCGCTGCTCCGATATGATTATCCTTTAACAGAACACCGTCAGACAGATTATAACGGTGATTATATCCGCCGCCTGCTCTGACTGCATATTTTTCAAAAATTCTCATATTCGGAGTTGTCTTTCTGGTATCTAAAAGTTTTGTCTTGCTCTCTCCCAGAAGTGAAACCACCGAACGTGTATAACTTGCAATCCCGCTCATTCTCTGCAGATAATTCAGTGCAACCCGCTCTCCGGAAAGAAGGACACGGATATCTCCGGTTACTTTTCCCATTAACTGCCCGTTCTTTACTTCATCACCGTCTTTGCAGAAAAATTCTATTTTCGTGTCTTTATCTAACAATTCGAAAACTCTCTGAAATACCTGTAACCCTGCAATCACTCCATCCTGCTTGCAGATCAGATCTACTTCTCCTGTTACAGCTTCATGCATGACCGCATTGGTGGTCACGTCCTCGCTTGAAATATCTTCTCTTAATGCTTCCATGATCAGATGATCTACCTGTAATGTCATTGTTATATTATTCATGTTGTGCTCCTTTACCCTGCTTTGTATTTATCTCTTTCATATCCGTGCATTCACACGCTGCACTCATTATACCATCTTACACTACTTTTCGTTCAGACAAATTTTTCTTAGTTTCTTCCTTTTTGATCTTTG
The DNA here is from genome assembly GCF_009875615.1 of Dorea sp. BIOML-A1. Classification (NCBI taxonomy): domain Bacteria; kingdom Bacillati; phylum Bacillota; class Clostridia; order Lachnospirales; family Lachnospiraceae; genus Dorea; species Dorea sp. BIOML-A1. The sequence continues at coordinate 22,556 of NZ_WWSA01000007.1, read as the reverse complement.
TTGCTGCACGTTTTGCAAATACAAGACTTTCCAAAAGGGAATTACTTGCCAGGCGGTTCGCACCATGAACACCATTGCAGCTTGTCTCTCCAACTGCGTACAGATGCTCCATAGACGTCCTGCTATCCGAATCAACCCAGATTCCACCCATGAAATAATGCTGTGCCGGTACGACCGGAATGTATTCCTTTGTTACATCATAGCCTTCTTCCAGACAGTGTTCATAAATGTTCGGGAAATGATTTAAAATAGTTTCTTTCGGTATATGTTCCATAGAAAGCCATACATAATCGGTCCCATCCTTTTTCATCTCTTCTTTAATTGCTTTTGTCACCACGTCTCTCGGCAGCAACTCATCTACAAAACGCTCTTTATTCTTATTATAAAGAACCGCACCTTCTCCACGTACAGACTCTGAGATCAGGAAACGTCTTCCCGGTTTCTTCGAATATAATGTCGTTGGATGAATCTGTACATAATCCAGATGTTCCAGACGAATGTTGTGTTTCTTTGCTATTTCAATCGCATCTCCTGTCAGATGTGGAAAATTTGTCGAATGCTGGTATGTTCCACCGATTCCGCCGCTTGCAAGGATTGTATTCTCCGCATAGATTTCGTATGTTCCGTTTTCATTCTCTGCTTTGATTCCCACACATTTCCCATTTTCGATGATTACATCCGTCATCTCTGTATATTCATATATCTTTACATTCTCAAGCTTTTTCACCTGCGCAAGCAGCTTGCTGGTGATCTCTTTTCCCGTCACATCTTCATGAAACAGGATTCTCGGTCTGGAATGTGCGCCTTCTCTTGTATAGGCAAATTTTCCGTCCTTCTTTTCAAATTCTACACCGTATTTCACAAGATCATTAATAATATCTCTGGAATTACGGATCATAATATCCACAGATTCTTTCCGGTTCTCATAATGTCCGGCCTTCATCGTGTCTTCGAAATAACTGTCATAGTCTTTTTCATCTCTTAATACACAGATTCCCCCCTGCGCAAGGAAAGAATCACTGCTTTCCAGATCCGATTTGGTAATTAATATGATCTCCTGTTCTTCAGGTAAATTCAAGGCACTGAAAAGTCCGGCAACCCCACTTCCAACTATTACTACATCTGCATTCAGTTTCATAATACAACATCCTCTTTTCTATACTGCTTTCCGTTTACGGACAGTCCCTCCACATATATTCTTCTGACTGCTTAAACTTTTCACATTATACCACTGTTATTTACATGTGACAAGACAGTTGTTGTATTTATTCTTTACACATACAAGCCGGCTTTGATTTCATGCCTTCTGCTTTTTCCTATTCTACATTCTTCAACGCTTCATCCATCGGAACCTTTTTGATCTTCCGATATTCCAGAAGTGCTACCGCCACATAGGTAATAAATCCAACCAGGAACATTTCCACATATATTTTCGGATCGATCCACAATGTGATCCAACCTGTCATACTTGACATCATCATTGCACGGAAGATCACATTCATTACTGCCTTTTCAATCGGAAGACTTATAAGCAGTTCTATGATAACCACAAGCATTGTCGACATAATATACAGCCTGCTGATCTCTCCGTTCGTATATCCAAGTATCTTTGTCATAGAGATAGACTGTGCATTTTTCTCGATAATGATCTTTGACAACAGATAGATGACGATCATATAGATCATGACTGCAAATCCATTGACCAGTCCCATCATATTTCCCATAGATACGTCCAGCTGTCTCGAAACCTTCGTCAATGCCTCCAGATCAATCACGGTGCCGATGTATTTCTCATCAATATCCCTGATCTTTGTATTTGAAAAATACCCTGCATAATAATCATTTCCAAGATCAAATGTCCTGTTCAGCTTATCACGACTCATAAATACACTGACAGCTCCGCTGTAATTATAGATTCCGTCTACTTTAAATGTATAACGTTTCCGCTCGTATTTCTCTTTTAACGTGATCTTATCTCCCGGTTCCACCTGATATTTGTCTGCATATGCAGCTGATACATAGACTCCTTTCCCCAGATCTGCCTTGATATATCTGCTGTCCGGTTCTACTCCGTACAGCATCACTTCTTCACTCTTCGCCTGTCCCGGAATTGTATTTAATGTATATGCGCTGAATTTTTCTGCAGTTTTATTCTCTGTCTCTGTCCCGTTGGAATACTGCATCAGCGCCAGTAAACTTTCCAGTTTACTTCCACTCATTGCCTCTGTCGGAACCTCAAGTATATACTGATATTTCGCCAGCATATTTCCCTGAATTTCTTCCTGATAATGATCCAATACGGATGGCAGCAACAATCCGAAGAATAATAACAGATTGGCAAACAGGATTCCTACAAACAGCACCATATAATTACTGATATTCTGGAAAATAACTCTCAGACGGAATCTTCGGAAAATTCCAAGCTTTGTGCTCAAATGTACCGCTCTCTTCTGTTTTCGAGAAGAAAGATCTCTTCTTATAAACTTAAGTGGTGACAGCCTTAATTTGTAATATAAAATACCAGAGTTAATGGTCAGCATAATAATAACCGGCACAACCGTCGTCATCCAGAATGCTTCCGCATTCCAGATCGTTACATATGTCGGAAGGCTGTAACTTCCATAGTACATACCGGCACATACCTGCTTTAATAACGTATATCCAAGAATATTTCCAACAAGCGCACCGATCAGCGTGATCACAACCGGAAGCGACATATAATGTATGATCAGTTCACGTCTTGTATACCCGGATGCACGAAGCGTACCGATAACTCCGGCTTCTTTTCTTATCGTATTACTGATCGTAATTCCAAAGACAAATGCAAGAATTGCCATTACGATGTAAAGCAGCATAACCATCATCGCACGGTCACTTCCCATATCATCCCCGGTAAAACAGATCGACTGATTCTGAAATTGCGGCACAAAACTTTCCAGAGTCACAATACCAGTCATGTCTTCCATCAGATCTTCTGCCATTTTCTTTTCTTTCTTCTCTGTTTCCGGTTTTTTATCATAAACCCAGGCGTAATTATACTGTAGTTTCACCTGGTTTAATGCTTCAAAATCTTTGTTTGTAACAATCGCCACTCCAAACTTTACAGAATCAAACATCGTATCATTATTATTCTGAAATAATGCACTGTAATCCGAAAGAGCCACAAGTCCCGTAATCCGAAATGCCTTCTTTCCACTTTTTACCCTGTCTCCGATTTCCAGGCTGTTATTCTCTGCATACATACGGTCCACGGCAATCTCACCAGACTTTTCCGGCATCCTTCCTTTCATCAGACATACCTTATCTACATCTTTCCGGTTCTTAAAAAACCGCACAGTGCTTCCGTTCGTCAGCTTTTGTTCTATATAAAAATTCTCATATATTTTTACATCCGATTTTTCGATGTCTTCTTTCTGAGTTGTAGTCAGCTTCTTTTTCGTCCGGAAATACCCATCTTCTATATTATATTTCTGAAAACTGTCATTGTACGCCCGAATCATACTTCCATCTGCCACCAGAAATCCAGATACAAATGCAATTGTAATCGCCATCATGGCGAAGGCAACTAAATACTTTCCAAATTCACTTTTAAGTTCCCGTGGTAATCTTTTTCTTAAAGGACTTTTCATTTGTCATGTCCCCCTTACCATTCCAGATCGATTGCCGGAATCTTCACTTCATTTCTGTAATTTTTCCGGATCATTCCATCTCTGAGCTTCACTACTCTGTCGGCCATGTCTTTGATCGCATCATTATGTGTAACCATAATAATCGTATTGCCATATCTCTGATTGACCGTCTCGATCAGTTTCAGAATTTCCTTTGATGTATGGTAATCCAATGCGCCGGTCGGCTCATCACACAACAGAATATCTGGATTCTTGACGATCGCCCGTCCGATTGCAGTTCTCTGCTGCTGTCCTCCTGATAACTGATTCGGCAGTTTTCTCTGATGTTCGTAAAGTCCCAGCGTATGTAATAATTCATCCACATCTAATGGCTGCTCACTTAAATATGCCCCCACTTCAATGTTCTCCCGTACCGTCAGATTCGGTATCAGGTTATACATCTGGAATATGTATCCCAAATGCTTTCTTCTATACATAGAAAGCTTTTTCTCTGTCATATCTTCCAGACGTTCACCTTCGATTGTAATACTGCCCTCGTCCGCACCATCAATTCCTCCGATGATATTCAGTAATGTTGATTTACCAGACCCCGATGGCCCCAGTAAGACACAGAATTCCCCTTTTTCTATATTCAGATCCAGCCCTTTCAACACATTTACGCGGCTGTCTCCTGTTCCAAATGATTTTTTGATTCCTCTTATTTCCAGAAACATAATTCTCCTCCCTTCAGTTACCTTCCTGTAACCAATGTTAGTTTAAACTTATTTATTTGTCAACGAAATCCTTTTTTAGAATGTCTTCATCCGGAATTTTCGTCAGATTTTTCCTAATTTATCTTTATATTTTTGCATATTTGGTATTAAAAAAAGGATGACTCTCTACTTATGTCATCCTTTTCATTCTCAACTTATCTGAACCTATCCTGATTCTTTTTCTTATTACATTTTCTTATATCGAAACAATCGCTTTGAACTGATCACAGTCGATCTTAATATCAAATTCTCCTCCCAGTGCTTTCGCATAGGTACTTACGATTGCAAGTCCCAGTCCGTTACCCTCACTGGTTCTTGCCTTGTCGCCTCTTGAAAACCGTTCGATGATATCTTCTTTTTCAAAATCCATCTCATATCCGGATGTATTCGTAATCTCCAATACCATTTTCTGATCTGTACCCGCTTCCTTTTTATATGTCTTTATAAATACCCTGGTTCCTTTCGCCGAATACTTCAGCGCATTTTCCACCAAATTCTGGCAGATCCGATAAAAATATGAATTATCAGAATAAATTTCCGTATCTTCTTCCGTAAGCTGAGTTACAAATTTCAGCCCGCTTTCTTTTATCCGGTCATCCATATCTGCAAATATCTGTTCCATCAGACGATTAAGCTCAAAAGTTTCTTTGTGAAGTTCTACATTCCCACTGCTCGCTTTTGCAAGCGAAAACAGGCTGTTGATCATCTCACCAAGCTTTCCTGCTCTTGTCGATATCACGTCTACATAGTCCCTCACTACATCACTTAATTCTTCTTTTTTGATCAGTTCCAGATATCCAACGATGGAAGTCAGCGGTGTCTTCAGATCATGCGATACATTTGTGATCAAGTCTACTCTTAACTGGTCACTTCTCGATACCTTTTCCAGACTCTTCCGTTCAATCTCCAGCGCCTGTTCCAGACGCTTCTGAAAGAAGCTCTCCGTCTGCTCCATGATCTGATCCAGCTCATTTCTCCAGTATCTCTGGATCACTTCCCGGCAGCAGATATATTCTATAAACACCGTTGCTACCATCATATATCCGGCTGCATAATTCCATCCCCATCCGCTGCTGTAACTGATAAAGAAAAGATATGCCGATGCTGCCGACAGTTCTACCGCCAGTATATTCCGGAATCTTTTTTCCGACTGTTTTTCTTTCGCCTTCCAGGTCTGATAATAAATACTGTCTTCTGTATCCTGCAGATAGGTCTCTGCACTCCCTTTCTGACTCCAGTTCCGATATCTCAGTTTCATATACCTGCGTACGAGCAGGCAGATTCCCGGCTGCACCAGGATATTGCCGATCAGGCAGATTCTCCATACGCCCCATGTACTGAAATAATATCTGTTCACTAACATCACAAAGAACAGGAAGCTTCCAATTATAAACATTAGAGCTCCAAATATGCAATCATAATATTCTTTTATAAACTTTTTAATTGCTTTTACCATATTTTTCCATTTTGTATCCAATTCCCCACACCACCTTTACATATCTTGGCTTCTTCGTATCAATCTCCACCTTTTCCCTGATATGACGGATATGTACCATTACAGTATTCTCTACTGCATAATCTGCTGTTTCCTGCCATACATTCTCATAGATCTGCTCCGCCGGAAATACCTGCCCGGGATGCGCCATCAATAGCTCCAGGATCTTATACTCCGTTGCCGTCAGATGCACTTCTTCTCCTTCAACAAAGATCACTCTCTGTTTCTTATCAAGTACCAGTCCGCCATTCACAATCTGATCCGGATCTTTCTTTTTTTCCGCTTCCATGTTACTCCATACACGGTATCTGCGTAAGTGTGCTTTCACTCTTGCAATCAATTCTGCCGGATTATATGGCTTTTCGATATAATCATCTGCTCCGAGCGTAAGTCCCGACACCTTATCACTTTCTTCTGTCTTGGCCGACAGGATGATCACCGGGATCCTACTTTTCTCACGCAGTTTCATCAGCGCTGACAGACCATTGAGTCTTGGCATCATCACATCCAGAAGGATCAGGTCTACATTCTCCCGCTCCATGATATCCAGTGCTTCCATACCGTCATAAGCTTTCAAAGTCTCATAGCCTTCATATTTTAACAGTTCACTGATGGAATAGACGATTTCTTTGTTATCATCTACTACTAATATTTTTTCTTCCTCCATTTCTTTCGTCTCTCCCCTCTTTTTCTTTACAGCCATACTATACCGCTCATGATTTAAATATTTCCCGATACAATTCTTAAAAATTTCTTACAATTCATCCTCACTGTGCAGGGACGAATAAAATGCAATTCCAAGTATCACCGCTCCTCCGACCAGTTCCCTGACTGTCGGGATCTCTCTTAAGAACAGAAGTGCAAATACGATGCCATACACCGTCTCCATTCCTGAGATAATTCCCGCTGTCTGTGCTTTCACACCCTTTTGCGCCGTTACATATAAAGAATATGCAATTGCCGTACACAAAAAGCCAATCGTTACAACTCCTGCAAAATCCACCGGACGCCAGTCCGCTTTCACCAATCCCAGTGCCGGAAGCAGTGCAACAGCTGCTGTTCCCTGTTCATATAGACAGATTGTACGTCCTTTATATCTGTTGGCAAAATACCGGTTCGACAATGTCATCACTGCATATGTAAAGCTCGCAATCATTCCCCAGATGATTCCGACCGTTACTTTATTCTCCACAGAAAACTCCGGAATTGTGATCAATACTCCCAGCAGAAGAATCAGTGCATTCAAAATATTCCTGCCACGAATCTTCTCATGAAATAATAACGGCTCTAAAAACGTCAGAAACAGCGGGAATGTAGAGAATGTAATCGTTCCAATTGCTACAGACGATGTCTGGATGGATTGAAAGAAGCTTGACCAGTGAATTGCCATTACCACGCCTGTCATGATCATAAGACCATAATCTTTCTTTGAATCAAGCGTCAGCTTATCCTTGCAGACCAGAGATATTGCCAGCAAAAGCAGTGAAGAACAGATAACTCTTCCCATTGCCACCTGTACTGCCGGTACCTGTACATACTGACCGATCACTCCCGAAAAGCTGAAGCACATAACTGCAATATGCAGCAGGATCACATTTTTTCTTGTATTTTTACTCAATGATTTCTCACTCATAATACCCTCCTGTTAATCTATTTGTTTCTTCTCTTATTTTGTTGCTTCCTTGTTTTTCATAATTACGAACTATGAGAAACACGCTTCGCGAGTTTCTCAAGTTATCGCGGCAGTCGCCAAGGTCTCGTGCAAGCACGGACTTTGGCTCGTTGCTCGCGTAAATAAAAAGAAAAGCCCTAGTTTACCGATTCTTCAGAAACTATGACTTTCCTCTGTGTTCTTAAGTATATAAGAAAACCCGCCCATGACACGTTCTCCGTATTACTTAATATTATAGTGGACCTGGCGGGAGTTGAACCCGCGTCCGAAAGCCCATCCATTCGAGCATCTCCCATCACAGTCATTATATTAACATTCCCTCCATGCGGCACCTAATGACAGGTTCCTCACTTTAGTAGCTTCATAAGTTCTTCCATCTCCTCAAAGCTTTGGAAACGAAGTGCTCCGCCTGTTTGAAGCCGGTGACCCGGACAGCGGATGATCCGGGGCCGACTGCGGCCTAATTAGGCTGCGTACGCTAATTCTGTATTGTCTGCGTTTATATTTAAGTGGAACTTTTAACGTAGTGTCCCGCTACGGATGGCTTCTCCAACTTCCAGACCCCCGTCGAAACCAGTACAAGCCCTAAATCTAAATGCTTTCTTCTGGTCTGCAGACTGTCTTTACGTAAATTTAATTATAATCTCAAGTTGTTTTATTTGTCAAGCCTCTTATGTAATCTAAAAAACAAACTAAAAAACAAATATAAAAATCATCTAAAAAGAGACGTACATGAAATTATATCATATACATCTCTTTTCGCTGCAAATCAGTATAATACCGTAAACATTCTCCTTACTCTACATCCTTCAATGCTTCGTAATCTTCCTCACCGGTACGAACTTTCACAACTTTCTGTACATTGTAAACAAAGATCTTTCCATCTCCGACATGCCCAGTGTAAAGTGTTCTCTTCACAGTGTCAATCACTTTCTCTACTGAAATGCTTCCGACGATAACTTCTACCTTAACCTTTGGAAGTACCGTTACATCCATCTCAACTCCACGGTATTTCTCACCTGCACCTTTCTGAACTCCACATCCCATAACCTGGGTGACGGTCATACCTGTTACACCAAGATCATTAAGGGCTGTCTTCAGTTTCTCATATCTTGAAAGTTTTGCAATGATGACTACTTTATGTATACCTGTTGACGGATCTACAGGTGTGGTTACTTTGACAGATGCTGCTCGCTGTACATCTGACGCTTCATCATAATCATTTTCACCAAGCTCTGTATTTTCATTGACACTCATACTTCCTTCTGTGATATCCATCAAGCTGAATCCTGCATATGCAGATGCAAGACCATGCTCTTTTGAATCCAGACCAACAATTTCTTCTTCTTCTGATACCCTCAGTCCAACGGTTTTATCAATTATTTTGAATACAATTGTCATAGTCACAATTGTCCATGCCATAACACTTACAACACCAAGAAGCTGTAATCCAAGCTGATGGAACCCTCCACCGTAGAACAGACCTTTGAGTGTACATTCCGGTGCTGTCTTTGTTGCAAAAAGACCAACTGCGATTGTTCCCCAGATACCGTTTAAACAGTGAACTGCAACTGCACCGACAGGATCGTCCACATGAGCTACATTATCACAGAACCATACTCCAAATACTACCAGCAGTCCTGCTACAACACCGATAATAACGGATCCTGCTGCATCTACAACATCACAAGGTGCTGTAATTGCTACCAGACCTGCAAGCGAAGCATTCAGACACATGGAAACGTCTGGTTTTCCATACTTGACCCATGTAAAGATCATACATACAACCGTTGCTACTGCAGGTGCGATCGTTGTTGCCATAAAAATTGAAGCAAGCTGTGATCCGGTTGTTGCTGCCGCACCATTGAATCCATACCATCCAAACCAGAGAATGAAGCATCCAAGTGCACCGATTACAATATTATGTCCAGGAAATGCATGTACTTTTGTGACTTTTCCTTCTTTATTTCTTGTGAACTTACCAATTCTGGCACCTTCCATTGCAGCTCCGATAAAAGCAGTTGTACCGCCTACCATATGGATTGCACATGATCCGGCAAAATCATGGAAGCCTAGACTTGCAAGCCATCCGCCTCCCCAGATCCAGTGTGCTTCAATTGGATATACAATAGCTGAAATAACAGCTGAATAAATACAATAAGATAAGAATTTTGTTCGTTCTGCCATTGCTCCGGATACGATTGTTGCCGTTGTTGCACAGAACACTAAGTTAAATACAAAATGAGACCAGTCAAAATTTGCATAATCTGTAAAAATTCCAAGTGTCGGAGTTCCGATAAATCCACCAAGTGCATCTTCACCAAGTAAAATTCCAAATCCAAGCGGGATAAATACACAAGTTCCGATACAGAAATCCATCAGATTCTTCATAATAATATTTCCTGCATTCTTCGCTCTGGTAAATCCTGTCTCTACCATCGCAAATCCTGCCTGCATGAAAAACACCAATGCTGCACCTATCAGAAACCAAATTCCAAATACCTGCGTGCCTACAGCATCCTGTATGGCTGATAATACTTCTTTTGTCATAATAGTTCCTCCTTCATCTTGTCAAAAAAAAAGCGCCTCGAAATATTATTTTCGAAGCGCCCTTGCTTTATGTCCCGTAGTTTAACGCTCAGAACTTTCTTTGTCAAGGAATTTTCTGATATTTTTCTGTTGTTATATATAATTTCGTTCAATTATCACAACCAGATTTTATTTTTCTCATATTTTTTCCACAATTTCACAATCCAAGGATTTCTCCAAGCACTTCAATGATAATCTCATTGGTACAGGATTTTACAAATCCCATCATATGTAAAGAAATCTCATCCTGTTTCTGGCTCTCTGTCAGTTTCGGATTGCTGTTTGTCTCATTAATGAGCTGTACCAGATGCGGAGTCAGCTCCTCATAAGTCTCCATTGTAGTCTGTGTGACCAGATCTCTTAATTCTTCTTTCTTTGTCGGTACCATTTTGTCCTCTCCTGTCTGTATTCTATCTGAGTTTCATCTTGAAATCGCGTTCTGCTTCACGCTTCTGGTCTTTCTTTGCGATATCCTGACGTTTATCATATAATTTCTTACCTTTTGCCAGACCGATCTCTACTTTTACAAGACTTCCTTTAAAATAGACTTTCAAAGGCACGATCGCCATTCCTTTTTCTTTTGTCTTACCGATCAGTTTGTTGATCTCTGATTTATGAAGAAGTAATTTTCTGACTCTGAGCGGATCTTTATTGAAGATATTTCCTTTTTCATAAGGGCTGATATGCATACCATATATGAATACCTCTCCGTTCTCAATACGGATGAAGGATTCTTTTATGCTGCATTTTCCCATACGGAGTGATTTCACTTCTGTCCCGTGCAGAGCAATTCCTGTTTCGATCTTATCCAAAATAAAATAATCATGATATGCCTTTTTATTGTTTGCAACCATCTTGTCATTACTCTTCGCCATCTCCGGCACCTCCCTGATTTACAATCTTAAAATCAATCGTACGCATCAGACGGTCTGCATCCAGCACCCGGACTCTTAGTCCTTCGCCTAGTTTATACACTTTCCGTGTATGCATACCCATCATCTCATAGCGTTCTTCATTATATTCATAATGATCATCCGTCATATTCGTTACATGAACCAGACCTTCTATCGTATTCGGAAGTTCCACATACATGCCCCATTTTGTTATTCCTGATATCACACCTTCAAATTCTTCTCCTATATGCGCCTGCATATATTCTACTTTCTTTAATTTGACTGTCTCACGTTCTGCTTCATCTGCACGACGCTCCATCTCACTGGAACGCTTTGCCACTTCCGGAAGGATAGACCGGTAATGTTCCATCTTATCCGCATTCATTCTTCCCCGCAGATTATCTTTGATAATCCGGTGAATCTGAAGATCCGGATATCTACGGATCGGAGAAGTAAAATGTGTATAATAATTAGCTGCCAGTCCAAAATGTCCATCATTCTCCACCGTATATTTTGCCTGCTTCATGGAACGTAATGCCAGTCGGCTGATCATTGCCTCTTCCGGAGTATCTTCTACTTTTGTAAGCAACTTTTGAATTTCTTTTGGTCTAATTTCATTTACTCCTATGTGCATAGAATATCCAAAATTATTGATAAATGTTGCCAGCGTACGGATCTTTTCTTCATCCGGTGTTTCATGGGACCGGTATAAAAATGGAAGTTCCTGCCAGTAACCGTCTTCTGCCACCGTCTCATTTGCCAGAAGCATAAAATCTTCAATGATCTTCGTCGCAACATTTCTGTCATATGGTCTGATATCGACCGGCTTTCCGTTCTCATCCAGAATCATCTTGGTCTCCGGAAAATCAAAATCAATCGAGCCTCGTTTCTTTCTTCTGGCTCTTAAAATACCGGAAAGCTCCTGCATCCGTTCAAACATCGGAACCAGTTCCCTGTATTCTTCTGTTTCAGCTTCATCATGATCAGTCAGGATCTTTTTCACACTGGTATAAGACATCCTGCGGTTCACATGGATTACCGTCTCGGCAATCTCGTGGGCAATCACTTCTCCTGACGGATCTACCGTCATAATGCAGCTCAATGCCAACCGGTCCTCACCTGCATTTAATGAACACATTCCGTTCGAAAGCGTATGTGGAAGCATCGGGATTACACGGTCTACGAGATAAACACTGGTTCCTCTTTCTAAAGCTTCTCTGTCAAGTGCACTATTCTCCTGCACATAATTTGTTACATCTGCAATATGCACACCCAAAATATAATTTTCACCGTCTTTTACCAGTGACACGGCATCATCCAGATCCTTTGCATCTTCCCCGTCGATCGTGACCATTTGCCAGTCACGCAAGTCTTTTCTTCCATTCATATCCGCTTCACTGACCGGCTTTGCTACGCGTTCTGCCTGTCTTAACGCTTTATCCGGAAATTCTACCGGAAGATCATACCCCTTTACGATTGACATAATATCCGTCCCGGGGTCATTCAGATGTCCGATGATCTCCACTATCTTTCCTTCCGGTTTTTTCCCATTTTCTCCATAAGAAGTCAGTTCCACTACAACTTTATGTCCGTCCACTGCTCCTCTTGATTTTTCAACCGGTACAAATATATCCTGATCCAGTCTCTGATTATCCGGAATTACAAATCCAAACTTTTTGCCCGGCTTCATACGATACAGTCCGACCACTTTCGAAAGTCCACGCTCCAGGATCTTCACAATCTTTCCTTCACGGCTTCTTCCCTCCGGCTCTTTTGTCAGCACAATCTCGACATGGTCTCCGTCGAACGCCCCACAGATATCATCTTCTCCGATAAATACATCTGCCGAACCATCTTCATCCAGTACAACAAAACCGAATCCCTTAAGGCTTGCACGGAATACACCGGTCAGACGCTTTGCATGTCCTTTACAGTACTTTCCTCTCTTGGAAAGATAAATCTTTCCTTCCTGTTCCAGTGATTCCAGTATCTGGCGCAGCTCATCCCTGTCTTCTTTTGCCACACGCAGAAGCATGGCCAGTTCTTTAAATTTCATCGGTGTATATAAATCGTCGCAAATCAGGTCATAAACGACTTTTTTTCTCTTATCAAATTTCTTACTCATATTTATATACTCTCCTGCATCGTTGAAAAAGGGACACCCCCATACAGGAGTGTCCCTTTCATCTTCTAAAAATATGCTCTATCCTATGCAAATACTTTTAAATTCAACACTGCTGCCAGTACAATAAACAAAATCGCAAGGAATTTTGTAGACTTCACCAGTGCACCTTCCATAGAACGTCCCTTGTTCTGTCCCCAGTAAGTATCAGCGATACCACTAATGGCACCAAGCCCTGCTGACTTACCTTCCTGCATTAACACGATTATGGTTAATGCGATACAGTCTATTGCAAATATTATCATTAATACAATCTTTAAAATGTCCACTATTCACACCTCCTGCGGATAAACCACATTTATTTTATCACAGGGTTTCTTATAAGGCAAGTGAATCTTTCAACTCATCCGTCTTTTGTACAAATGGGTTCTGATACTCAGCCACATCTCCCAGTCTTTCTTCAATCCTCAGCAATTGATTATATTTTTCCACCCGTTCTGACCGGCATGGAGCCCCGGTCTTAATCTGCCCTGCCTCTGCCGCTACTGCAATATCTGCAATAAAGGTATCTGCAGTCTCTCCTGACCGGTGTGAGATCACAGTCTTATATCCTGCATTCTGCGCCATCTTCACTGCTTCAAAGCTTTCTGTCAAAGTCCCGATCTGATTTACCTTGATCAGTATCGCATTGGCTGCTTTTCTCCGTATTCCTTTCGCAAGCCTTCGGGTATTCGTCACGAACAGATCATCACCGACTAACTGTACCCGCTCTCCGATCCTGTCTGTCAGAGTTTTCCATCCTTCCCAGTCATCTTCATCCAACGGATCTTCAATGGATACAACCGGATATTTTTCTATCATTTCCTCATAGTAATCAATCAGTTCTTCTGCTGAACGGACAATCTTGTACCCTTTTTTCTTCGCCTCACCGTCGAAAACATATTTCTTAAAATTCTTATCATACAATTCCGATGCAGCTACATCCAGTGCGATCGCAACTTCTTTTCCCGGCTGGTATCCTGCTTTCTCTACCGCTTTTACCATCAGGCGCAAAACCTCATCCGCATTATGAAGATCCGGTGCAAATCCACCTTCATCTCCCACTGCAGTACTATATTCCAGCTGTTTCAAAAGCTGTTTCAGTTCATGATATACTTCTGCACACATCTGAAGTCCATTCTTAAAATTTCCTGCACCTACAGGCATGATCATAAATTCCTGAATATCGATCGTATTATCTGCATGTCTTCCACCGTTCATGATATTCATCATCGGAACCGGAAGTTTCTTTACATTCGTACCGCCAAGATACGAATACAGCGGCAGTCCAAGCGCCCCGGCCGCTGCTCTTGCAGTCGCAAGAGACACGCCAAGCATGGCATTGGCTCCGAGATTGGACTTGTTCTTTGTCCCGTCAAGCCTGATCATCGTCTGATCGACTGCCGCCTGATCCAACACGTTCATACCTATCACTTCCGGTGCAATCCTTGCATTAACATGATCTGCTGCCTGTTGTACGCCAAGCCCTCCGTACCGTTCTTCTTTATCCCGTAATTCCAGTGCTTCATACTTTCCGGTCGATGCACCGGATGGCACACTTGCCCGACCGCAGAATTCATCTCCTGCCAGCACTTCCACTTCTATCGTCGGATTTCCTCTTGAATCAAGTATTTCTCTTGCGTATACATCCGTAATGGGTAAATACTTATACATTATTTCTATCCTCCTCTTATGAAGGATAGTATGTTCCGATGCGGAATAAACCATTCAACCTTTAATACAGTTCTTTATAAATCTCTGCCATCTGCTGCCATGTCAGTTTTACATAACTCTGATTCAGAAGTCTCTGCTGTGTCTCTTCTACAGTCTTAGCAAAACTCTCGATCTCTTCTTCCTTCATTCCATATTCATGCAATGGTTTTCTTGCAATGATCTGATCCAAAAGTTTTCCGATCTCCACATATACCAAGTCTGCATCGCACTCTAAAACATTACTTAAGAAACTATTTAATTTCTTGATTCTTCCATCCGGATCCAATTCCTGATATTTTGCAAATACCGCTGTAAGGAACTGGTAATTTGCTTCTCCGTGTGTAACATGATAGACACCACTTAACGGATAAGACATGGCATGTACCGCTCCCGTTCCGGCATTGCCAAATGCAATTCCGGCAAGGTTACTTGCCGTCAGGAAGTCATCCAGCAGATTCATTCGGAATGCTTCTCCATGTTCTGCAATTTTACGGAAGCCTTCCATGATCATCTCCATTGCCTTCATACTGAACATCTGTGTATACAAAGTAGCTTTCGGAGACACATAAGATTCAATCGCATGGATAAATGCATCGATCGCACTCGTTGCAAAAAATGAATATGGAAGTCCTGTCAGCAATTCCGGAATCAATACCGCACGGTCTGCATAAATCTCGTCGACAGCAAGCCCCATCTTGGTATGCAGCTTTGTAAATTCTGCAATTGATACATTCGAGACCTCAGAACCCGCACCACACGTAGTTGGTACTGCGATCAACGTTTTTGCTCTCTTAAGCGGAACCTTTCTTCCAAAGATTTCTTCCGCACTATAATCTCCTGCGAGCACCAGGATCTTAGCCATATCGATAACTGCTCCTCCTCCGATTGCAATAATTCTGTCACAGTCTGTCTTACGGAAATCTGCCAGTAATGCATCGATCATCTCGTCCGTAGGCTCACCTTTTCCATATTTGCTTTTATATTCTACATGTGCCTCTAATCCAAGCGCTGCAAAATACGCTTCATACGTGCTTTTACTTGCAAGAATAAAGTCTTTCTTTCCTATATTATATTCTTCTGCAAAATCTTTTGCGTGCTCAAACTTCTGAACTTCCGCCTTCTGCCAAAAAAGTTTCATTTTTTCTTGTCCTCCCCGTCATTTTTCTGAATATTTTGTCTCTTAATAATATATCACCAATCCGTTGACTTTTCCATATATGAGCGTTACAATCATTGAGGATATAAAAATTTAATAATTACAAAAGGAAAACTGGGGAATTTTCAAATGAAAGAACATTTAAAAAACTTTACATTACTCACTGTCAGTACGTTGATCATGGCAGTGGGTATCTACTTTTTCAAGTTCGCCAACAACTTCACGTTTGGTGGTATCACCGGTTTTGCGGTACTCGTTGCCAAGTTCACTCCTCTTTCGGCCAGTGATTTTTCCTTCATTGCGAATATGCTCCTTCTGATCATAGGGCTTTTCGTTCTCGGAAAAAAATTTGCTGCACAGACTGCATACAGTAGTATCCTACTTTCTGTCACGCTGTCCGGACTGGAACGTATCTATCCAATGAGCCACCCGCTTACCAACGAACCATTGCTGGAACTGATCTTCACGATTGTACTTCCTGCCATCGGTTCGGCCATTCTGTTCAATATCGGAGCATCCAGCGGGGGCACGGATGTTATTGCCATGATATTGAAGAAATACACCAGCGTTGACATCGGAAAAGGCTTGCTTGCTTCCGATATCTTATTCACAATCGCCGGTTTCTTCGTATTTGACATTAAGACGGGTCTTTATTCACTGCTCGGTCTTACGATGCGTTCGACACTGATCGACAGTCTGATTGAAAGTCTGAACCGCTCGAAGTATTTCCACGTGGTATGCAGCGAGCCGGAACCAATCTGTGAATTTATCAAAAATGACCTGAAACGAGGTGCAACAATCGTACTCGCACAGGGTGCCTTCACAGGCGATGACAAATATATCATCCTGACTGTACTTAGTCCAAATGAAGCAATCAAGCTTCGTAATTTCATAAAAGCTCATACAACTGGTGCATTCTTACTGATATCCAATACCAGCGAGATTATAGGAAAAGGGTTCCACTCTGTGTAGTGAAACCCTTTATTTTTTCTCCGTATTCTCAATGTCCAACAGATCCAGGATTGAATGTGACATCATATACTGATAAAATTCCATTGCATCTCCCGCCGAAATATTTTTGCTTTCCCGGATAAGCCAATATTTCAGTCCATTCACCAATGATATTGCATGAAATTCCAGAAATACCTTTTCGTCGACGTGTGGCATATTACTTAAATGTTTTAACGGATGATGCTTTACCAGAATTTCTTCCATATTAAAAATCCGTCCATATAACATCTCCTCAAAAGAATTCTGACCGGTCACTTCAAATACTTTTTCGTAATAAGTCTTATCTTCTTCAAATTTCCGGAACAGCAGCTTTAAGGACTCCATTCCACGTTCCTGCTCCATAAGCTTCGAGACTTCTTTAAATACATCTTCCCACAAAAGCCATTCCATCACTTCGTATTTATCTTGAAAATAATTATAAAATGTCGGGCGAATTACCCCTGCTGCATCTGTGATCATCTTGATCGTCAGTTTTTCAAATCCTTTTTTCGCTACCAGTTCTTTAAATTTTTCCCCCAATAGTGCTTTTGTCAATTCACTTTTTCGCTCCATCTCATCACCTTAATTTTTCTCAGATAACTTGTAGTAAATTATTATACCCCTGCTATCCGGCAAAATCTACCGTCAAATTGCTCCATTTTTTACGTATAATAATGGAGAATTACGTCGAAACTGGCAAGTAAAAGGAGTGCTCCCCCGACCCAGTATGCACGTCTGTTTTCTTTCAGTCCCAGTCTGTATCCTGCAAATATACCGATTACCGCTTCCAGAACCGTTACCGGGAATAACACCAATGACTCTTCGATCATGGCTGTATCCAGGAATCCAAGTCCCATTCCGACAAAGAACGCATCGACACTCGTTACCAGTGCAAGAAGCGTTGTTTTCTTCCATTCGATCTCATCTTTTCTGCGTTCCAACACCTTCTTTTTACGGATTCCTTTGAGGATCATATAGATGCCAAGTGCTGCAAAGATCAGCACTGTCAGACCTTCCCATCTGTCAGCCGCCGTCTTCGTTCTGGTAATAGACAGTAATGGCAACAATGTGATCAGGTTTCCAAATACCAGTACCCCAAGCTGGATACCGCCAAACAGAACGCTTAAGAGGACCAGATTCTTCCATCTGATCTTTGAAAATCCGGCTCCCATATAGGCCGCCGCCACAAATACATCGATCGATAATCCAACGGATACAATCAACAGTTCCATCGTTGACAATTGCATCGCCTTCTTTCTTTTCTCCTATTTTAGCCTATTTAGAATCGTTTTTGAAGAAACAAATGCTATATAGATACCGAAATCGTACTACATTTTCCTCTATTTGTATAAAAACCAAATATACTCGATATATAAATATGATATATAGTAACTCCCGTAACTCTTTTATTCCTGAATACTTTGGTATCTAAAAAACGAGAAAGCTACGCTCTTACGTAACCTTCCCGCTTTCTGCGACATATATAGTATCAACTTTAGGATGTGTCTCTTATATTATATCCCGATTAGTGATGGAATAAACGGATTCCGGTAAATGACATCACCATATCATATTTATTACATGTTGCAATTACATTGTCATCACGTACGGATCCACCCGGCTGTGCAATGTATTTTACACCACTCTTATGCGCACGCTCGATATTATCCCCAAATGGGAAGAATGCATCTGATCCAAGTGCAACATCGGTCAGTTTGTCCAGCCATTCTCTCTTGGCTTCTCTTGTGAATACTTCCGGTTTCTCTTTGAAGATTGCCGGCCATGCATCGTCTGCAAGCACGTCCATGTAATCGTCTCCCATATAGAGATCGATCGCATTGTCTCTGTCTGCACGTCTGATTCCTTCTACGAATGGAAGATTCATAACCTGCGGTGACTGTCTGAGCCACCAGTTATCTGCTTTGCCTCCTGCAAGACGTGTACAATGGATTCTGGACTGCTGTCCTGCACCGATACCGATTGCCTGTCCGTCTTTTACGAAACATACAGAGTTGGACTGTGTATATTTTAATGTAATCATAGAGATTGCTAGATCAATCTTAGCCTGCTCTGTCAGTTTTTTGTTCTCTGTCACGATATTTGAGAAGAAATCATCGTCAATCTTTAATTCATTTCTTCCCTGCTCAAATGTAACACCGAATACCTGCTTGTGTTCGATCGGAGCCGGTACATAATCCGGATCGATCTGGATTACATTGTAGTTTCCTTTTTTCTTTGCTTTTAAGATTTCCAGCGCTTCCGGTTCATATCCAGGAGCGATCACACCATCGGATACTTCACGTTTGATCAGTTTGGCAGTATCCACGTCACATACATCAGACAGAGAAATAAAATCTCCGAAAGAAGACATACGGTCTGCGCCTCTTGCTCTTGCGTATGCAGATGCAAGCGGAGATAATTCTCCGAGATCATCTACCCAGTAGATCTTTGCAAGCGTATCACTCAGTGGAAGTCCGACTGCGGCACCTGCAGGAGATACATGCTTGAATGATGTAGCTGCCGGAAGTCCGGTTGCTTTCTTTAACTCACTTACAAGCTGCCATCCGTTAAATGCATCCAGGAAATTGATATATCCCGGTCTTCCATTCAGAACCTTGATTGGCAGTTCACTTCCGTCTTCCATATAGATTCTGGAAGGTTTCTGGTTCGGATTACATCCATATTTCAGTTCTAATTCGTTCATATCTCTTCTCCTTATCAATTCCTCTTACTGGTTCTTATTGATGATCTTTGTCTCATATGTACCTGTTGCGATGTCAATATAACGCACAAATAACGATACTTTATTTTCAGCATTCAGGCTGTTCCATAAGCTTCCGGCAAATGCGTCCATATCATCCGGAATTGCGATCAGTTTTGGTTCTCCTTCAAAGCTCGGAAGCGGATTGCCGTCACATTTGTATGTATGGATGAAATGTCCTTCTCCTGCTGCAGGATTCTCATATGCAAATGTATAACGGTTGCAGCTTTCCGGATTGCCGTTGTTGCTCTTTAAGATTGACATTGCGTAGTTAAAAGTTCCGTTTTCAATATGCATAACACCTGAAATCCTAGGTGTATAGTTCGGTCCGTCCGGTTCAAATTCACGGCTTCTGAGTGACTGTTCAAATGTAAGTTGTTTATCCATGCCCTCGTAGATAGTATCCGTCTGATCTCCGTTGGTTACGATCGTCTTGTTGCCAAGTACACGTACCGGTGCATAGATGATCAGGCTTGGATCTGTCAGCTTTGATGGATCAAATGCCTGTGTGCGGATGCCTTCCCCTTCTTCTACAAACACACGGTTACGGCTATTCTCACTTCTTCCCATAATGAAGTAAGCAGTTACTGCTTTTGTCCCATCTGCACTCTTTCCTATAATAATGCCACGTCCCGGGTAAGAATTGCCCTGCAGTTCCTTCTCGATTGATAACATTTCCATGAATACATCTCCTTTTCCTATGTGGTTTTGAACGTTTCTATCCCTATTATATATAAAACCTTCTTATTTTTCCACCCCTTTTTATAAGTATAATTAAAAAAGTTCGTTTTTTTATAAGTACAATTTACAATTTGAAGCACAAAAGCGACCTATGTTATAATTCGGAGAACAAGATTTATTTTATGAAAAGGGGGATTTCTCATGAAACATCTACATGTACTCGCACTGCCTTGTCTTATGGCCGCTCTTCTGCTTTCCGGCTGCAGCCAGATTTGAATCCGGCACTTATTACTCCATTGATGAAGCCTCCCGTGCACTGGTAGAAAAGCTTTAACATTACGCAGCTTCCCTGGTCTATGGAGACGAGACAACAACAGATATTTCCTTAAACGGACATACGCTATCAGATTCCGGTAATGAAGATTCCAACTGCAAAAATTAGGAACTATCATTTGCCCAATGCCTGAATAAACGCTGATTCTTTTTGCATGGCAATTGCCAAAATACGACAATATACGATTAATGTCGCATTTGCTTGAATCTGAAAATCAAAAGTTTTAAGATAAGGTAACTGCAAAGAGAATATAATGCAGTAAAATGAGGAGGTAACACTATGAATGTTGTAGACACAGTAAAAAACGCCGCCTTTGCTTCCGCTATTCAGGCAGCACTTAACTACATGGATAAGGATCCTGAAACTAATATTCCAAAGGTTATGAGTATCGTTGACAAGGCTGCACCAGAAGGCTGGTATGAAAGTCAGCGTAATGCGATCCGTCAGGGTATCGCCGAAAAAGGTAATTGGTATCAGCTTGCACAGAAAGTATGGGAGCTGGATCCAGGTGTACGAAAAACTTTCTTTACAAACTTTATTGTTAACGCTTCTTTGAAGGGTTCTGCTCTTCAGAAGGAAACCGAGGAAAAAGAAGACTGTAATGTTCCTTGGGCGATTTTATTAGATCCGACTTCAGCCTGTAACCTGCACTGTACCGGATGCTGGGCTGCAGAATACGGACATAAACTGAATCTTTCTCTCGAAACGATCGATGACATCGTAACACAGGGAAAGAAACTTGGTACATACATGTATATCTATACCGGTGGGGAACCAATGGTACGTAAAAAAGATATCATCACAATCTGCGAACGTCATCCTGACTGTGAATTCTTATCTTTCACAAATGGTACACTGATCGATGAAGAATTATGTCAGGAAATGTTAAGAGTTAAGAACTTCGTTCCTGCAATCAGTCTGGAAGGATTTGAAACTGCCAATGACGGACGCCGTGGTCCTGGTGTGTTTGATAAAGTAAAACATGCTATGCAGTTATTAAAAGAACACAACCTTCCATTTGGTATCTCAACCTGTTATACAAGTATGAACTACAAAGATATTACAAGTGAAGAATTCTACGATATGATCATCGAAGCCGGTGCGTTATTCATCTGGTTCTTCCACTATATGCCAGTTGGAAATGACGCCGCTCCGGAACTTATGCCAAATCCAGAGCAGAGAAAAGCTGTATACGAACGTATCCGTGCTTTCAGAAGCTCCAAACCAATCTTCAGTCTGGACTTCCAGAATGATGCGGAATACATCGGCGGATGTATCGCGGGCGGACGTTACTACCTGCACATCAATGCAGCCGGAGATGTGGATCCTTGTGTATTCATTCATTATTCAAATGCAAATATTCATGAAGTCAGTCTTCTGGATGCATTAAAGAGTCCGATCTTCCAGGCATACAGAAAAGGACAGCCATTCAATGACAACATGCTGCGCCCATGTCCAATGCTTGAGAATCCGGAATGCTTACCAAAGATGGTAAAAGAGACCGGTGCCCACTCTACCGACCCACAGTCACCGGAAGATGTACAGCATCTCTGCGATAAATGCAAACCTTATGCCGAAGCCTGGACCAAAATGGCAGATAAGCTTTGGGCGGAGAGGCTAGAAGCCAAAAAGTAAATTGGGATTTAATTTATTAACGGGGAAGCGGCCTCTCAGTCCTTGAAGGAAACAATAGATAAGGCTTCTTGTTCAGGTTCCATACCATAAGAAAC
>NZ_WWSA01000073.1:0-1340 GCF_009875615.1 Dorea sp. BIOML-A1 | reverse complement strand
GTATCTCTACGATTTTCTGATGTGTCCGGGCATAATCCCGTTGTTGTGTTAAGCATCGTATTTTATCTTGACATTCCTCTATCGTGACGTTTGCGCTTCGCAGCTTCTCTTTCTCGCTCCGCAATGCTCTGTCTGCCAGCTTCAAGTCGTTCTTTAATGCTTGAATATTCCCGGCTCTGTTCTCTTTGTTTAATTTCTCGTTCAAGGTCAGAGATTCGTTGAGCTGCGTCTTCAGTTCCACGATAAGCTGGTCTTTCTGTTCCAACTCTTCTTGTATCTCCTCGGTCAAGAGCAGAAGTTCTTCCAACTGTTCGGCGTTCTTTAATTCTCTGGATTCGTTCATCTATATCACGTCCTTTCNTCGTTGAGCTGCGTCTTCAGTTCCACGATAAGCTGGTCTTTCTGTTCCAACTCTTCTTGTATCTCCTCGGTCAAGAGCAGAAGTTCTTCCAACTGTTCGGCGTTCTTTGATTCTCTGGATTCGTTCATCTATATCACGTCCTTTCCTTATTTGCTGTTCCAGTTCAGCAATTCGGTGTTCTGTTTCAGTAATAAACTGTTTTCGCTGTTCAGCTTCTGTGCCAATATCTGCCATTGCTGATTTTCGTTTTCCAAAAGTTCTATCTTCGTTTTCTGTTCTTCCATCTTGGAAAGCAGTTCCTCGGTATTTGGCAAAATGTTGAGCAGCTCGGATAACTCGCTGTTTAATTTTTGCAATTTCTGATTCTGTTCCTGCATAAGAGAGAGTTGGGTGTCCCGGTTCTGCATTTCCAGAAGCATTTCTGCCATTAAGGTCTGCTGTTCTTCGATTTGCCCAATCATAGATTCCATTAAGGGTATAATTTCCCGGCTTTCTTCTAATGTCATTTAATCGCTCCTTCCATAATGATAATGCACCAGATACTTTCCCAAAGGTGTCCAGTATCTTTTGCAATAACGTGTTTTGTTGTTTTATGATTTGATTTTCCGCTACTTTCCACGAACCTTTTATTTCCTGCCCGGCAAGAAACTTTTGTTCAATCTTTCTTGCGTCAGCGCCTTCATGGATGGTAGGAATCTGGAGTTTTCCCTGTTTTTCATAAGAACGGTGATCGACCTGATTATGCAAAGGCAGATGTTCATTACACACCTTTGCCCACTCGCTCCGCCACAGTTCACAGTTTTTTGGATTGTTCCATCCCGTAGCATCGGTCAGTACCCGTTTCCATTGCAGGCGGTTTCTTGCACCAATCTTCTGGATTCCGTTTTCATCTAATACAGGGATACGGATTCCATGACGGTCAGGGTTTTTCTTATCCTGCCACCAGTTCGGATGGGATTCATCAATCACGATATTTCCG
>NZ_WWSA01000072.1:0-1538 GCF_009875615.1 Dorea sp. BIOML-A1 | reverse complement strand
AATCCTAAGGCCGACGGGAGAAGCATTGTTAAGGAACTCGGCAAAATGACTCCGTAACTTCGGGAGAAGGAGTGCCACCGAGAGGTGGCCGCAGAGAATTGGCCCAAGCAACTGTTTAGCAAAAACACAGGTCTATGCAAAACCGTAAGGTGAAGTATATGGGCTGACGCCTGCCCGGTGCTGGAAGGTTAAGAGGAGAGGTTAGCGGTAACGNTCAAGAAAAGCCGCTATTGTTTTACTTAAGCCCGTACCGTAAACCGACACAGGTGGATGAGGAGAGAATCCTAAGGCCGACGGGAGAAGCATTGTTAAGGAACTCGGCAAAATGACTCCGTAACTTCGGGAGAAGGAGTGCCAGCGAGAGCTGGCCGCAGAGAATTGGCCCAAGCAACTGTTTAGCAAAAACACAGGTCTATGCAAAACCGTAAGGTGAAGTATATGGGCTGACGCCTGCCCGGTGCTGGAAGGTTAAGAGGAGAGGTTAGCGGCAACGCGAAGCTTTGAATTTAAGCCCCAGTAAACGGCGGCCGTAACTATAACGGTCCTAAGGTAGCGAAATTCCTTGTCGGGTAAGTTCCGACCCGCACGAAAGGCGTAATGATTTGGGCACTGTCTCAACAATGCACCCGGTGAAATTGAAATACCAGTGAAGATGCTGGTTACCTGCGCCAGGACGGAAAGACCCCATGGAGCTTTACTCCAGCTTGATACTGGGATTCGGTATTGCATGTACAGGATAGGTGGGAGGCTAGGAAGTGATGACGCCAGTTGTCACGGAGCCGCTGTTGGGATACCACCCTTGCAGTATTGGATTTCTAACCAGCGACCATGAACTGGTCGGGGGACAATGTCAGGTGGGGAGTTTGACTGGGGCGGTCGCCTCCGAAAGGGTATCGGAGGCGCTCAAAGGTTCCCTCAGAATGGACGGAAACCATTCGAAGAGTGCAAAGGCAGAAGGGAGCTTGACTGCGACACCGACGGGTGGAGCAGGTACGAAAGTAGGACTTAGTGATCCGGTGGTATAAAGTGGGATTGCCATCGCTCAACGGATAAAAGCTACCCTGGGGATAACAGGCTTATCACTCCCAAGAGTTCACATCGACGGAGTGGTTTGGCACCTCGATGTCGGCTCATCGCATCCTGGGGCTGAAGTAGGTCCCAAGGGTTGGGCTGTTCGCCCATTAAAGCGGTACGCGAGCTGGGTTCAGAACGTCGTGAGACAGTTCGGTCCCTATCCGGCGTGGGCGTAGGATATTTGAGAGGAGCTGTCCTTAGTACGAGAGGACCGGGATGGACTGGCCGCTGGTGTATCTGTTGCATACCAAGTGCATGGCAGAGTAGCCAAGCCGGGACGGGATAAACGCTGAAGGCATCTAAGCGTGAAGCCCCCCTCAAGATGAGATATCCCTACGTAAGTAGTAAGACCCCTTGAAGACGACGAGGTAGATAGGTCAGAGGTGGAAGTACAGTAATGTATGGAGCTGACTGATACTAATCGGTCGAGGGCATGACCAAGCAAGGTGATAGGTAGGATGAAA
>NZ_WWSA01000071.1:0-1031 GCF_009875615.1 Dorea sp. BIOML-A1 | reverse complement strand
CGGCACAATAGAGTCTCTCCGCGATCGTTCACGCCGTCCCCATCACCATCCCAATCAGCATACACCTGAAGAAATCAAGCTGATCCAAGATATGCGTAGGCGCAATCCCCATTCTGGTCTGGTTGTCTTTTGGGTCAAACTTATGCAGCGCGGTTATAAACGTTCCATCCCAGGATTGTATCGTTTTCTGAAGAAACAGGGAATCTTGGCTCAAAAACTTCCGAATCCCAAATATATTCCGAAGCCTTATGAGCAGATGAAATATCCCGGACAGCGTATCCAGGTCGATGTGAAATTCGTTCCTGCATGTTGTCTTGTCAATAATGCGAAAGGAAAGAAATTCTATCAGTATACCGCCATTGATGAGTACTCCCGCTGGCGGTATGTGGAAGCTTTTGAAGAACACAGCACCTATTCATCCGCACAGTTCCTCAAGCATCTGATCCAACGCTTTCCTATGCCAATCGAATGCGTTCAGACAGACAACGGCGTGGAGTTTACAAAGCGCTTTTCCACTTCCGGCAAAGAAACATTGACTTTATTCCAACGGACTTTAAAAGAACTTGGCATCCAACATAAACTGATCCGACCCTTTACACCACGTCATAACGGAAAAGTGGAACGCAGCCACCGCAAGGATAATGAACGTTTTTATACCTCGCATACTTTCTATTCCTTTGAGGATTTTTCCAAGCAGCTTCAAACCTATAACCGTAGGGATTATAACCAGTTTCCCATGAGACCTCTGGGGTGGAAATCACCACAAACTGTTCTGAGGGAATTTATTGATCGGGGTGTAACATATGTTTGACAAACCTACACATCGCGCAGACAATCTCCATTGCTCTGTAGGATTACAATACATGTGTTACAACTGAATAATTAAAAAGCGGAAATACCTTTTCTGTGTTATGCTTTAAGCTACCAAACCTAAACATTTAAGAAAGGAAGTATTCCCGCATGGCAAGTATAACACAAGATATGAGGTATCGTCTATCCCTGATCCGTTTCGCCGAAAAATATGGTGTCTC
>NZ_WWSA01000070.1:0-1034 GCF_009875615.1 Dorea sp. BIOML-A1 | reverse complement strand
TATTATAGCTGAATGTCCTGTAAATAAAAAGTAAAAATGTCAATAACTTATGAAAATGTCACTTTTTAATATAGAAATTTATTTGAAAAAATGTCACTTTCATAAAAGGGCTAATGCCCTTTTATGAAGCTGACTGCTGCTTCTCGAAAAATAGCTCATATAAAAATTTAAGTGACAGATTATAATCCTCCATCCACCAGATTGCTTTCCATTCATCACTGCTGTGACGCAGCTGAAGGTGTGGTTCTACTGTTTTTGACACTTTTTGGGGAACTTCTGTATTGGCATTTTTGTTCTGAGGTTTCAGATAACGGATGGTATTATAGATTCGTCCGCCGTACTCTACACGAATTCCAAAACGTGGGTTAATTAATACAGTGATCTCACGGCGGGCATTGATAATCGGAAATCCCTCATCTAGGATTTGAAAACACCGATTTTTAAACGAAAATGTCCCGGCTGCATCTGTTTTTCTCGTGTGCTTTACACAAAGGATGGAATCCAGATTCAAATCTTTTGCGGCAGAGACAAAAATAGACTCTGCTTCCGGCTCAACGGCAAACCTCTGATTGAAAAGTTCCCTGTACTCTGTTTCCAGAAAACGGTTTGCTTCTGACACAGTAGTAATCCCACGTTTTGCGAACTCAACAGGGAGCCTGCTCTGCAGTGTGACCCATAAACGTTCAATCCGCCCCTTTGCCTGAGGAGTCTTTGCGAAAATAAGGTCAATGCCCAATTCGTGCAGGGAACGTCCGAACTGGGTAAGATGGACAGTCTTGCCTGCGATTAGTTCATCAACAGTCAGCTTTCCGGTTTTAGGAGAACGGAAGATGGTATGGTTGTCAGAATAAACCGTCTGTGGGATGCCGAAATCAGAGCAGCATTGACGCATGGTTTCCAGATAACCGTAAAGGCATTCATTCTGTGTCAGGAAAAGTCCGACGACCTGCCCGGTAGCATCATCGATAGCACCATGAAGGGCGTATTTGATATTTCCCCCAAACCACTCGTAAGGCGTGGCATCGATCTGGATG